>NZ_PYWK01000001.1:1800000-2100000 GCF_003049645.1 Metasolibacillus fluoroglycofenilyticus | reverse complement strand
TGATTTTTGTTTTTGGCATGTTTTGTTATATGGTGGCGACCAATTTAATTAACGAGCAAATTCTACCAACATATGAGCAAAATTTAACATTAAAAATGGAGCAGTTTGAAGGATTAATAGATGCAAATACGATTAATGCTGCCAAAACAGATCGCAATGAATTTGAAAAGCTTTTAACAATTTCAACAGACCTTAAACATCAAGCGGAATTAGAACACGTTTATATTATGAGTAAAGTTGATGGACAAGAAGTCATTTTAGTGCTAAGTGATGATGGCGAATATTTGACACCTTTAGATTTTTCTGAGGATCAAAAGAAGGCGATGACGACAACTGATATTGTTGTAAGTCCGATTTATAAAGATGATTACGGGGCGCATAAATCTACATTTTTACAAATTGCAGGCACAGATTCGGTGCTTGGTCTAGATGCTGATGCTGATTTTGTGAGTGAACTAAAAAATACAATTGTAACGATTATTATTATTATTTCAATTGTGTTCATTTCCTTAGGTGTAGCGTTAGCATTATTTATCGCACGCAATATTACACGCCCAATGGAACGCTTAGTAGCCCATACTGAAATTGTTGCAAAAGGTGATTTACAGCAGCAAGTGATTGTGGAAGGGGATAAGGAAGTACGACATTTAGCGCAAAGCTTCCATGATATGCAAGCTCAGCTTCGAGAAACGATTCAACATGTAAATATTACGTCAACACATGTAGACCAAAGCTCCTCAACATTAAGGGAAAGTGTGGAACAGCTAACAGTTGCTTCGACGCAAGTGGCTGGAGCCGTTCAAGAAATTGCCTCTAGTAGTGAAGTGATTGTTGATGGTGCGGTGCAAAATCGTGAGGCAATTGAGCAGATGGTTACACAAATCTCTTACATATCTGATATGACTTCACAAATATCGGATGAGGCTTTGCATGCTACAACGATTGCACAGCAAGGGAATGAGGCAGTTCAAAGCTCGGTAAAAGGAATTACAAATATTCATGAGACAGCGAAAACGTCATTGAAAATTACAGAGCAGATGAATGCTCGTTCAACAGAAGTAAGTCAGATTACAAAAATTATTTCGGGTATTTCTGACCAAATAAATTTATTAGCGTTAAATGCAGCAATTGAAGCCGCGAGAGCTGGGGAATATGGCAAAGGCTTTGCGGTTGTAGCCGATGAAATACGTTCACTTGCTGAGCAGTCCGCACAGTCAGCAAGTAATATTACTACATTAATTCAAGGGATGCAAAAAGATTCGGATGAGTCTGTTACGGCAATTACAAATGTTGTGGCACAAATCGAGCATGAAAATGCAGTCATTCATTCTGCTGGTGACACATTTGAGGCGATTTCAGCATTAGTAAGCGAAATGAATAGCGAAATTCAACAAGTAACAGCTACGATTCAAGAAATGGCTGCAAGCTCCAACCAAGTGCTTGTTACAACGAATCAAACAGTTGAATCCATTGAAGCATCAAGTGAGCATTCACAAAGCATTGCGGCCTCAATGGAGGAGCAAACAGCTACTAGTGAAGAAATGTTAAGCATTGCTACCGAGTTAAATGAAATGATTGGCAACTTAAAAGGTCAAATTGAGCGTTTTAAAATATAGTTAGAGGGACGTCCGAAAAGTGTGCGAGACACTGCTTTTCGGACGTTTCGTTTATGGTATATTAAAATGATGGCTGTTTATAATTGAGGTTGCTCGAAAAGTGTATATCTTTTCGGATAGACATTGCTTCTATATTAAATATTTGCTAAAAATGTTTGTACCTGTCGCTTCGTTTTCGACACAAAACACATATGCTCCTGCGGTTACTCGTCGCAGAAAAAAATGCTCCTGCGGTTACCTGTCGCGAAGAGGTCATCTCTAGATGACGTTTCAGACAACCCCTTGCTATGGCTTGTTTATTTAGGATAATTTTGGTGTGAGAGGAGAAAGAAATTTCTTTTCAATTCTCTATTTCTTGTTATAATAGGTATGCAAGTTGATAGAGAGGTGGATAGGATGAGCAAGCGAATTCAAAATTTGCTAGTAGCATTTATTATTGCAACGTCTGTGACCGCGCTTTTTCAATCAAGTTCTTTTGAATGGATGAAAATAAGCCTTTTTCATATACCTATATTGTTTTTAATTATGTTTATACTTGGAGCCATCATTGCGGAAGATGTTCGATATGCTTTTAAAAAGGTGTTTTGGTATGAGAAGCGTAAAGACAAGCGTCCCATTTGGCAGGTCGGTATTGGGATGATTTTTTATTTCACACAAATTGGTTTTGTGGAAGTATTTATGAGAGGTGCCATGCCTTATCATCTTGGTGGGATGCCGCTGTACTTAGTAATTAGCTTTTTAAACGCCTTTTTACTGACAGTTATTTTTGAAGAAATCTTCTATAAAAATAATGAAAGTGCCTCGTGGCAATATAAGGTGAAAAATAAATGATTAATCTAGGTGCTTCTTACGAAACTTTTTAGGAAAGTTTTGTAGGAGCACCTTTTTTGGTGGAAAAAAACTTGGATTCACGCTAAAGTTAAGAGGAGAATAGTTCGAACGCATGTTTTTACCTTTGCTAGCTATTTGCGTTATTTCTAATAGTTAGTTTAAAAAACGGAAACAAAGATGTACTTGAAGAGGAGCGTACAATAATGGCGAAAGAAAAATTATTATTACTTGATGGTAACAGTTTAGCATATCGTGCATTTTTTGCATTGCCACCATTAACAAATGACAGCGGAATTCATACGAATGCTTCATATGGTTTTACAATGATGCTACAAAAAATTGTGGAGGAGGAGCAGCCGACGCAAATGCTAGTAGCATTTGATGCAGGGAAAACGACGTTCCGCCATGAATCATACGGAGAATATAAAGGTGGTCGCCAAAAAACGCCACCAGAGCTATCGGAGCAATTCCCTTATATTCGTAAGCTGATTGATGCATACAATATTAGGCGCTATGAGCTTGATTTATATGAGGCAGACGATATTATTGGCACATTAGCGAAGCAGGCGGAAGAAAAGGGCAGCGAAGTCATTATCGTGTCCGGTGATAAAGATTTAACACAGCTTGCAACGGATAATGTAACCGTTTATATTACGCGTAAAGGAATTACAGATATTGAAAAATATACGCCGGCACATATCGAGGAAAAATACGGGCTAACACCTGTACAAATCATCGATATGAAGGGGCTGATGGGGGATGCATCTGACAATATCCCAGGCGTTCCTGGTGTCGGAGAAAAAACGGCAATTAAGCTTTTAAAGGAATACGGCACTATTGAAGCATTATATGAAGCGATTGATGCGATGAAGGCTTCGAAAATGAAAGAAAAGCTTGTGGAAAATGAGGAAAGTGCGCATTTATCGAAGAAGCTTGCCACGATTTTTACGGAGGCTCCAATTGAGGTGACGCTGGGTGATTTAGCTTATGCTGGTCCGAATGAGGATGCTTTACTTGCCGTTTGGCAGGAGCTAGGGTTTAAATCATTAATTGAAAAAAGCGATATGCAGAGCACTGCACAGGAGCAGGAGGAGATTCAGCTAAACATTGTGGCTGAAGTGACGCCTGCCATGTTAACAGATGCGATGGCACTCCATATTGAGTTGGAGAACGAACATTACCATAGCTGTAATATGCTTGGGATTGCTATAACAAATGGTGCAGGCGCTATGTACATTCCCGTGGAGGTGGCATTAAAAAGCGATGTTTTTAAAGCTTGGCTAGAAGATGCGACGAAGAAAAAGTATATTGTAGATAGTAAAGCGACACAGGCAATTTTAGCACGTCATCAAATACAGCTTGCGGGTGTTGCCTTTGACTTACTGCTTGCATCGTATATTGTCAACCCAGCTATTTCCGGTGATGATGTAGCAACATTGGCAAAGGAATTTGGCTATACAAATGTACAAGCCAATGAGGTCGTCTATGGAAAAGGGGCAAAATGGACTGTACCTGCTGAGGATATACTAGCAGACCATATTAGTCGAAAAGCGATTGCCTTATGGCATTTACAGCCTGTTGTAGAAAAAAAGCTACAGGATAATGAACAATACGACTTATACCATGAATTAGAATTGCCGCTTGCTGAAATTTTAGGCACGATGGAAATCACAGGAATTTCTGTGAACGTAGAAACATTAAATCAAATGGGCGAGGCATTACAGAAAAAGCTTGCCATTATTGAGCAAACGATTTATGAGCTTGCAGGTGAGGAATTTAATATTAATTCACCGAAGCAATTAGGTGTTATTTTATTTGATAAGCTAGGACTGCCTGTATTGAAAAAGACAAAAACAGGCTACTCCACAGCCGCGGACGTGCTTGAGAAGCTCCAATCAGAGCATGATATTGTGAAGCATATTTTAGATTATCGCCAATTAGCGAAGTTGCAATCGACATATATTGAAGGATTGACAAAAGAGATACACGAAGAGGATGGAAAAGTGCATACGCGCTTCCAGCAAGCATTGACAGCAACGGGACGTTTAAGCTCGACAGACCCGAACCTACAAAACATTCCAATTCGTTTAGAGGAAGGGCGTAAAATTCGCCAAGCATTTGTGCCATCAAAGGAAGGTTGGGTGCTATTTGCAGCTGATTATTCACAAATCGAATTACGCGTATTAGCACATATGTGTCAGGACGCTACACTAGTAGAGGCATTCAAGGAAGGGATGGATGTTCATACACGTACTGCAATGGATGTTTTTGGTGTAACAAATCCCGACGAGGTCACAGCAAATATGCGACGTACAGCGAAGGCAGTAAACTTCGGAATTATTTACGGTATTAGTGATTATGGCTTATCGCAAAACTTAGACATACCGCGTAAAAAAGCAGCTGAGTTTATTGAGAACTATTTACAAAGCTTCCCCGGTGTAAAAGATTATATGGAAAGCATCGTGGCAGATGCTAAACGAGATGGCTTTGTCACAACAATTTTAAATCGTCGCCGTTATTTACCGGAAATTAACAGCTCAAACTTCAACTTGCGTAGTTTTGCTGAGCGCACAGCGATGAATACGCCGATTCAAGGAAGCGCCGCTGATATTATTAAGAAGGCGATGATTGATATGGATGCTCGCTTGCAGAAGGAAGGCTTGCAGGCAAAGCTTCTATTACAAGTACATGATGAATTAATTTTTGAAGCACCCGCTGAGGAAATAGAAATTTTAGAGCGCATTGTACCAGAGGTGATGGAATCTGCTATTAAATTAGCCGTACCACTAAAGGTTGATTATTCGCATGGTCAGTCATGGTATGATGCGAAGTAAGGAGTGATTTTTGTGCCGGAGTTACCAGAGGTCGAAGGAGTTGTTAAAGATTTAAAGCCGTTAGTAGAAGGTAAAACAATTCAATCTGTTACTTTATCGGAGACGGTTTATACATCTCACGCTGCTGGGAAACAAACAATTGTTAAAGGCAGCGCGCTCCATCATTTTGAAGCGAGCGTACAGCAAATGGCTGTTACAAAGATTGAGCGTCGTGCAAAATATATTTTTATTCATCTACAAAAGGAACAAGAGCCATTTGTGCTCGTCAACCATTTAGGGATGACGGGCGCATGGTTTGTCGTGCAAAATGTGGCAGAAATAGCAGAGGAAAAATTCCGCAAGCATATTCATGCAACATTTACTTTAGCGGGTGGTGAGCTGCTCATTTATAGTGATATACGTCGCTTTGGTGAGCTGCGTTTTTTACGCACAATTGATGAGCACGCACCATTAACAAAGATGGCGCCTGAGCCCTTTGATGAAGAAGCATGTGAATTTTTCCTTATGCAGTGTGCGAAAGCGAAATATGAAAATAAAACAGTGAAGGAAGTGATTATGGATGGCCAAGTCATTTCTGGCTGTGGCAATATTTATGCGACAGAAGCACTGTTTGCAACAAAAATAAGACCAACGAAAAAAGTGAAGGCTATTTCAAAGGCAAAGAAAATTGAGCTATTTCATGCGATTGTCCATGTATTAAAAGAAAGCATTGAAAATGGGGGCTCGACGATTTCAGACTATCGAACGGTAAACGGTGGAGCAGGCTCGATGCAAAATCGTCTGAAAATGTATAGTCATAAGCAATGTCCACTATGTCAATCAGCAACAAAATCAGTTGTCATTGCGGGACGCACATCGACATATTGTCCTAGCTGCCAAACATAGCATAAGGGAGAGAAAGATGGGACATTATAGAGAGAAGCTAGAAAATCAACAAATTTGGATATATGTTATTTCTCTTATAGTAGGGGCACTCATAGGTCTTTCAAGTGAGCGTTTTGGAGCATATTTTGCTTTCGCCATTTCACCGCTTATTGCTATTTTAATGTATGGTATGTTTTCGCAAATTCCGTTTTTAAAGCTAAAGAAAGCACTTTCTAATCGCAAATTTATAGTCGTATTATTACTAGGCAATTTTGTCGTTGTGCCAGTTATCGTTTGGCTATTAATTATGCTATTTCCACAGCCTACGCCTATTTTATTAGGTGTTTGCTTAGTGCTCCTAACGCCATGCATTGATTACGTTATTGTTTTTACGCAATTAGGCAAGGGCAATGAGAAATTAATATTAGCCGCTACACCGATTTTATTTGTCGTACAGCTACTATTGCTACCACTCTATTTATGGCTATTTATAGGAGAAGAGATGGTGGGTATTGTTCAAATACAGCCTTTTTTAGGGGCGTTTGTATTGTTGATTGCTGTGCCTTTTATGCTAGCAGTTGCAACGCAGCTTTGGGCTAAAAATCAATCATTTGGAGCAAGAGTGCTAGCATCAGCAGCATGGCTCCCTGTCCCGTTTATGGCATTTGTGTTAATCGCTGTTGTTGCATCGCAAATCGCTAAAGTGTATCGCGATTTTGGCATCATACTAGATGTCATTCCTATTTATATTTTATTTTTAATTGTCACACCGATTGTTGCTAGAGGTCTTATTTTTGTCTTTAAGCTAGAGGTAAGAGCAGGCAGAGCATTGATTTTTAGTATGGGCACAAGAAATTCACTTGTTGTTCTCCCATTAGCATTTGCTCTACCTGATGCATGGGCAACAATTGCCGCAGCAATTATTGTAACGCAAACGATTGTAGAGTTAGTGGGAGAATTAGTTTACATAAAGATTGTGCCGAAGTGGATACTAAGAAACAAAGGGGAATTTGTATGATTATAGGATTAACAGGAAGCATTGCAAGTGGTAAAAGCACGGTTGCGCAAATGCTAAAAGAATATCAACTGCCGATTGTTGATGCTGATTTAGTCGCAAGACAGGTAGTAGAGCCACACTCTGAAACATTGCAACAAATTGCTGCTGCTTTTGGGCAGGAGGTTATTAAGGAAGATGGTACGATGGATCGTGAAAAGGTAGGCTCCATTATTTTTCATGAGCCTGCACAACGCAAAGTCCTAAATGATATTATTCATCCTGCGATTCGCGCGGAAATGCTACGTCAACGTGATGAGCTGTTACTCGGTGGAGCAGAGCATGTTGTAATGGATATTCCATTGCTATTTGAAAGCAAGCTACAGCATTTTGTCGATAAAATTTTAGTTGTATCTGTTACAGAGGAAATTCAGCTTCAGCGCTTAATGGAACGCAACCAGCTATCTGAAAGTGAGGCGCGTGCACGCATTGCTTCTCAATTGCCGATGTCTGTAAAAGAGCAAGGAGCAGATGCAGTAATCTACAATAATACAACAAAGCAATCCACTGCTGAGCAGCTAAAGAAAATATTGCAGCATTGGACAGTTATATAAGGAAGGCAAGGGCGTCTTTTTAGCCTGAGAAAGAACGCATTTATTCGATACATTTCAATAAAAACAATGAATGGAAGCGTCCAAAAAGCCGTGCATAGCCGGCTTTTTGGACGCTCAGAATTTATTCATTAAGAAGGTTTTAAAAAACGGGAGGAACACTAAGTCTAGCGGATTTTCTTCAGAGTGAAAGTTTATTCTTTATTGCATCGCAAAAAAGAGCTACTTAACGGATTTTTTTCAGCTTTATAAATTTGTGAAATTTTTTCGAAAGATTTTTTGAAATAGGTTATACTAAATATAATGAAAAAACGAGAAAATATTGCTTTGAAAGCGTTTTACTCGAATTTTTACTCGTTATTTTAGCTGTATAATTTATCAGAAAATAACGACTTTTAAAAACGACATAAAATATGTTCACCTTTTCGAATAATGTGTTATACTAATTAGCGAGAATAATAAATAACATGATAACCTATTTACAGGAGGCTTTTTTATATGTCAGTTTCTATCGCAATTAACGGATTTGGTCGTATCGGACGCATGGTATTCCGTCAAGCTATCGTGCAAGAGGAGTTAAATTTAGTTGCTATTAATGCTAGCTATCCAGCCGAAACATTAGCTCATTTAATTAAGTATGACACAAATCATGGTCCATTCGAAGGTACTGTTGAAACAGCGGAAGACGCATTAATTGTTAATGGCAAACGTGTCGCAATTGTTTCAGAGCGTGATCCGAAATTATTACCTTGGAAAGCAATGGGGGTAGATATCGTCATTGAAGCGACAGGTAAATTTAATGACCGCGATAAAGCGGCTATGCATTTAGAAGCAGGTGCGAAAAAAGTAATTTTAACAGCGCCAGGTAAAAATGAGGACATTACAGTTGTATTAGGTGTGAATGACGAATTATTAGACATTGAAAAGCACGATGTAATTTCAAATGCTTCTTGTACAACAAACTGTCTAGCACCAGTAGCAAAAGTATTAAATGATACGTTTGGCATTGAAAATGGTTTAATGACGACAGTGCATGCCTATACAAATGATCAAAATAACTTAGACAATCCACATAAGGATTTACGTCGCGCACGTAATTGTGGTTCTTCAATTATCCCAACATCTACAGGGGCTGCGAAGGCACTAGCGCTTGTATTACCTGAATTAAAGGGGAAATTACACGGCATGGCTTTACGTGTACCAACACCGAACGTATCTTTAGTAGACTTAGTTGTGGATTTACAAAAAGACGTAACTGTCGAAGAGGTAAATGCGGCATTTAAAGCTGCAGCAGAGGGCTCTATGCAAGGTATTTTAAATATTTCAATGGAGCCGTTAGTATCGTCTGATTACAATACAACAACATATTCGTCAACGGTAGATGGTTTAACGACGATGGTAATGGGTGACCGCAAAGTGAAAGTGCTTGCTTGGTACGATAACGAGTGGGGTTACTCAGCGCGCGTCGTAGATTTAACAAAAAAAGTTGCCAATGCATTAGCGACTGTCAACGCATAATATAATAAAGGGACTACAGAAAATTCTGATATAAATTTGACTTTTCTAGTAGTCCCTATTTTTACACTTGCAACTACAATGAAAACATCTTATAATCACACATGTGTATGCACGATTATCATTTGGTACGCATACCGAATAATAAACGTGTCACCAATGGATGTCACAGATTTTAAGATGAGGTCTGCATAATGCGGAGCAGTGAACAGCTAGCACGTGTTATAACAGGACAGCTCGAGCAAATCTAGACTAAAGTTAGTTGAGGTGTAATTTATTGGTAACACATGACTACTTAAAGGGTTAGGACCTCTTTGGACTAACTTTCCCCCGTGGTAGTCAACTTTGCACATTATCAAATATTATGTCAAAGGGGGAAGCGAACCATGAGAACGATGGGGCGTCATGTTATTGCTGAACTTTGGGATTGCGATTTAGAGAAGTTAAACAATGTTCAATTTATTGAACAAACTTTTGTCGATGCTGCTTTACGATCAGGAGCAGAAGTCCGTGAAGTAACTTTTCATAAATTTGCACCACATGGAGTAAGCGGAGTAGTAATTATTTCTGAATCACATTTGACGATACACAGTTTTCCAGAGCATGGCTATGCTAGCATTGATGTGTATACGTGCGGTGATTTAGATCCAACAGTAGCAGCAAATTACATTGCGGAAGCACTAGGCGCAAAAATGCGTGAAGCAGTCGTCGTGCCGCGAGGTATGGGACCTGTTGTTGTTGGTACATGAAAAGATGCATAACGTACTGTGAGACAAACTATAGGCTACTTGCTTACTGAGCAAGTAGCTTATTTGCGCTTTATGAAATGTGTCGCGTTGTTTTTGCAAAAAAATTTTACACTTGCTGAAAGGTAGTTATTTTAACGAATATTTAGACTAAGACCTTTGCTGTTTGGAAAGTAAAACCCTTTCCTTTTTCTTGTGTGTTATAATATAGTAGCTATCGTGTCGCTATTTTGCACGTGCTACTTTTGATATAATAAAATAAGTAGTAAATCGAATGAATCAGGAGAAATTTGTATGAGATGTCCAGCTTGTCAATATAAAGATACACGTGTTGTTGATTCAAGACCTGTAGATGATAATAAAGAAATAAGAAGAAGACGTGAATGTGAAAAGTGCTCGTTTCGTTTTACAACGTTTGAAAAAATGGAGGAAACACCACTCGTTGTCGTGAAAAAAGAAGGGGCACGTGAGGAGTTTAACCGTGAAAAAGTTTTGCGTGGCTTAATACGAGCATGTGAAAAGCGCCCTGTATCAGTGGAAGAACTAGAGGAGCTTGTCATTGCAATTGAAAAAGATTTGCGTCGCCTAGGTCCATCAGAAGTTCGTTCTGAGGATGTAGGAGAAATGGTTATGGACCGTTTAATGAAGCTTGATGAAGTCGCATATGTGCGTTTTGCGTCTGTTTATCGCAGATTCTGCGATATTGATGCATTTATTCAAGAATTAAAGCAACTGCAAAATAACCAAGAAAAGTGAAGTAATGCTATGTAAGGAGGGTTAATATGACCTTTATGAATCAATTACATCCGTATGATATTTGTGAAGTTCAATGCCCTCACGAATTTAATGACGTGAATCAAAAGATTTTGCTTGCTTGTTATCAGCCGATTATCGGTGTCGAGGCGATTGCTTTATATTTAAAATTATCCGTGGAAGCATCGAATGAGCATCTAACTTTTCATCATCACTACTTGCTTGATAGCTTAGATTTTTCGATTAAACGCCTATTTCAAGCAAGGATTACGCTAGAAGCGATTGGTTTACTTCAAACCTTTTGTAAAGTAGAAGATGACCAAGCGCACTATATTTATCGTTTAAACAGGCCGTTAAATGCAAAATCCTTTTTTGCTGACCCTATTTTGTCCATCTCCCTAATGAGGAAAATAGACAAAAAAGCATTTGAGCATTTGCGTGATACTCTTGTGCCAAAGGAGCAAAAGTTATACGGCTATACAGAGGTAACGCGCGGCTTTAATGATGTATTTTTAAATGTGACAGAAAAAGAGTTGCAAAATATTGAGCAGCTATATTCAGAGCAAAGGAGCCAAATATCGACAAGTGGCTACACTTTTGACTATAACTCGTTTGATTTTAAATTATTTTTCGATGGCATTAGTCAAGCCCTTATTCCGCATCGGCTGTTTACGATCGAAATTAAGCAAACAATTGCTAAGGTAGCATTCCTTTATAAGTTTTCACCTTTAGACATGCAAAGCATCGTTATGCAATCTTTAACGGATGAACAAACTTTAACGGCAGCCACAATTGAAAAAAAGGCAGCAGACCATTATCAGCTAAGTGACCATCATCAAAATGATTATAGGCTGCTAAAGCGTTATGAAATTACGGACAAACAGAAGCCTCAAGAGGAAAAGAATAGCAGGGAGGAGCATATTCATTATTTGAATAAGACATCCCCTATTGAAGTTTACGAGGACTTGCACGGTGTTTCACCTACAGATGTAACGGTTCGCCTTTTTAATGATTTTTTAAATAGAGGTATTTCCTATGGTGTGATTAATACATTAATTCAATATATCGCAATGTCCGATGGTCGATTAGATTATAATGTTAATTTAATGCAAAGCATTATCGACACTTGGGTGAGAAGTGGGGCAAAAAATGCCGAGGATGCGATGCGAATTTCAAAGCAGGAGCACGATAAGCGTAGCGGGAAAGTTGTGCCGACAATCCAAAAAACAACGCATCTTACTTCTGCCGAAGTTCCGGATGCGATGAAGGATTATGAACTTTCAACACCATATGAATTTTTGAAAATATTAACAAAGGGCAAGGAACCATTTAAAAATCAGCTGAAAACGGCCGAAAGTTTAATGACCGTTTATGGTATTGCACAAGGTGTAACGAATGTAATTGTAGAGCATGTATGGAAGCAGGCAAATGGCAAGTTGCCTGAAAAATTTGTCGAATCAGTTGCTGCTGAAATGCAGCAGCAAAATATTCAAACGGCGGAGCAGGCAAAGCGATTTTTAGCGCAGCGCGGGAAAGCTGTCTATCAAATTGGGCAAGATTCGCTAGGCGAATTTGCAGCCTCTCCACAGGCACTTATCTATGACCGTACAACGCCATATGAATTTTTAAAGCAGCTTTATCATGGCAAGGAGCCTGTTCGCTTTATTGTGGAATTGGCTGAGCAGCTTGTATTAACGCAAAAAATGCCGATTGGTGTCGTGAATTATTTAATGGAATATGCGATGCGTGAGACGAATGGTAAGCTGACGAAAAACTATATTCAAGCGATTGCGAGTAATTGGATGGCGCATCAATTAAAATGTGCTGCAGATGCGATTCACTTAGTTGAGCAAGAGCAACAACCAGTAACGAAATATAAAGTAACGATGGATACACCACTTGCCTTTAAAGCAAAGCAGCAAGATTTAACGAGCTGGCTGCCACGCTATGATGAAACGATACCGTATGAGTTTTTAAAGGCATTGAAAAACGGTGAGGAGCCGCTCCCCTATGTCGTTGAAATGGCAGAGAATTATGTTTTGTCTGGCATGACGGTAGGTGTGGTGAATGCGATGTTTGAATATGTTATTACGCAAGTAGGACGCATTAATAAAAAATATGTAGATGCACTTGCGGCGAACGCACAGATGCAAAATATTATGCTAGCGAAAGATGCTCTCGGCTATTTCCAACAGCAAAACCATAAAGTAGTCACAGCAACAATTACACAGGATAATTTAATGCAATTTTATCCAACCAATTATGTTTTTGAGGTGGCAGAAGAAAAATATGAAAAACAGACGCCGTACGAGTTTATTAAGCAGCTAAACAACGGACAGGAGCCATTTCCATATACCGTCAAAGCGGCGGAAAATTTAATTACATTGTATGGTATGGTACCTGCTGTTGTAAACTTCTTATTGGAATATGTATTGGCTAAAACAGATGGTGCATTACCAGAGAAATATATTAACAGTGTGGCGGATTCATGGCGCAGACAGCAAATCCAAACAGTTGAGCAAGCACGAAGCTATGTGAAGGGTGCTGAACAAAAGGCACTAGCAAGCAAAGGAAAGAAAGTCGAGGTTGTTCCTGAATGGTTTAACAAACCAAAGGAGGAGCTTGTCAAGGAAGCACCAGCAGAGGTAGTAGATATAGATGCAGAATACAACAAACTATTGCAGCAATTTCGCAATTATGATGGGAAGGTGAAGAGCGATAGAACCGATTAAGGAATCATTAAAGCGTGTTGTCAACGTCCCATCTTTTCAAGAGCGCTATGAGGCGATGCGCAAGTCAATTTTGCAGCATGAGAAAATCCAGCAATTTATGAAGCAAAATGAAGAGCAAATCAATGAGCAAATGATTGAGCACAGCTTGCTAAAGCTTAATGAATATATTAGCCAATCAACGGATTGCTGTAAATGTGGTACGACAGCGCAATGTACTAACTATTTACAGGGATTTATTCCAAAGCTGCTAATAACGAATGGACGCATCGATATTACGTATGAGCGCTGTGAGCAAAAAATTATTGAGGATGAGCGTCGAGAAATTGCCTCAATGGTATCGTCCATGCATATGCCAAAAGAGGTGTTACAGGCGACATTCGAAGATATTACAATCGCTGGCAACAGGTCGCGCCTTGATATTGCTCAGCAAATTATGGCGTTTATTCAGGAATATCGAGAAACGGGCGAGCTGCCGCATAAAGGTTTATATTTATACGGAGAATTCGGCGTTGGCAAATCGTTTATTTTAGGTGCAACTGCCAATGAGTTAGCGAAGGTCAAAGTGAAGTCAGTTATCGTCTATGTACCAGAATTTTTGCGTGAGCTTAAGGCAGCAATGGCTGACCATACACTAGAAAGCAAGGTCGATTTTGTCAAAAAAGCACCTGTTTTAATGCTGGATGATTTAGGGGCGGAGGCAATTTCACAATGGGCACGCGATGAAATTTTAGGGACGATTTTGCATTATCGCATGAGCGAGCAGCTACCGACGTTTATTTCCTCGAATTTTAATTATGAGGAATTGGAGCATCATTTAGCTCGTTCCCAGCGCGGAGAAATTGAGGAAGTAAAGGCTCGCCGCATAATGGAGCGCATTAAAGCGACAACAATGTCCATGAAAGTAGAAGGAGAAAATTTACGCCGTTAGCAGTTGCATTTTCTGTCGATTCAGCGTATACTTTGCTCATAATAATGTAAAGCAGTGAAAAGGATACGAGGTTTGTGTAGCGACTTATAGAGAGGGAGGCCTTGGCTGGAAGCTTCCTAAGAACGGCACATACTTTACTACCTTGGAGCAGTGGCGGGGATAATCCGTCAACGTTGATCAGTACGTTAACTGACCTAGAGCTTCGTTCGAGAATATTCTCGGAAGGAAGAAGGGTGGAACCACGAGCATACGCGTCGTCCCTTTATTGGGATGGCGCTTTTTTGTGCTCAAAAAAACTAAAGGAGGACATCACGATGTCAGAAATGATGAAATTAACTTTCCCAGATGGCGCTGTCAAGGAGTTTGCAGTAGGTACATCGACAGAAGAGATTGCCCAATCAATTAGTCCGGGGCTTCGCAAAAAAGCGTTAGCTGGTAAAATTGACGGTCAATTAATCGACTTAAAAACACCGATTGAAGCGGATGCAGCAATCGAAATTATTACACCAGATTCACCAGAGGCGTTAGAAATTTTACGTCATTCTACAGCACACTTAACTGCACAAGCGGTAAAGCGTCTATTCCCAGATGCGAAGCTAGGCATTGGTCCTGTAATCGAATCAGGCTTCTATTACGATATTGATGCACCAACGCCGATTACTGCGGAAGATTTACCTGCAATTGAAAAAGAAATGAAAAAAATTATTGCTGAAAATATCGAAATTGAGCGCAAAAATGTATCGCGTGACGAAGCGCAAAAAATATACGAGGAAGTTGGCGACGAATATAAGCTAGAGCTACTTGAAGCTATTCCAGCTAATGAACAAGTATCAATTTATTATCAAGGCGATTTCTTTGATTTATGCCGTGGTATTCATGTACCCTCAACAGGTAAATTGAAAGAATTCAAGCTATTGTCACTTGCTGGTGCTTACTGGCGCGGTAACTCAGACAATAAAATGCTACAGCGTATTTACGGTACAGCTTTCTTTACAAAGGACGAGTTAAAGCATCATATCCAAATGCTTGAAGAGGCAAAAGAGCGTGACCACCGTAAAATCGGAAAAGAATTAGATTTATTTATGACATCTCAAACTGTAGGGCAAGGCTTGCCATTATGGTTACCAAACGGTGCAACAATTCGCCGTACAATTGAGCGTTATATTGTTGATAAAGAAATTGCATTAGGCTATAAGCATGTGTATACGCCAGTGCTTGGCTCGAAAAAGTTATATGAAACTTCAGGTCACTGGGGTCACTATCAAGATGGCATGTTCCCGCCGATGGAAATGGATAATGAAACATTGGTTTTACGTCCAATGAACTGCCCGCACCATATGATGGTATTTAAAAATGGTTTGCACTCATACCGCCATTTACCAATCCGTATTGCGGAGCTTGGTACAATGCACCGCTATGAAATGAGTGGAGCAGTGTCTGGCTTACAACGTGTACGCGGGATGACTTTAAACGACGCCCATATTTTCGTTCGCCCAGACCAAATTAAAGCAGAATTCAAAAAAGTGGTGGAATTAATTTTAGAAGTTTATAAAGATTTCGATATTAATGATTATTCATTCCGCCTATCATATCGTGACCCGAATAATAAAGAGAAATATTTCGATGATGATGAAATGTGGGAAACTGCACAAGCGATGCTGAAAGAAACAATGGATGAGTTAGGCTTAGATTACTTCGAGGCAGATGATGAAGCAGCGTTCTACGGTCCTAAACTAGATGTTCAAGTGAAAACAGCGATTGGGAAAGAAGAAACGCTATCAACAGCTCAGCTAGATTTCTTATTACCACAGCGCTTTGACCTTACTTATATTGGTGAAGATGGTCAGCCACAGCGACCAGTTGTTATCCACCGTGGTGTTGTATCAACAATGGAGCGCTTTGTAGCATTCTTAATCGAGGAATACAAAGGGGCATTCCCAACTTGGTTAGCGCCAGTACAAGTAGAAATCATCCCTGTATCAAACGCGGCGCATTTCGATTATGCGAAGCAAATCGAAGAGCAATTAACAGCGGCTGGCTTCCGCGTAGAAATGGATGACCGCGAAGAAAAGCTAGGCTATAAAATTCGCGAGGCACAAATGAAAAAGATTCCGTACATGCTCGTTATTGGAGATAAGGAAGTTGAAGCAGGCGGTGTCAACATTCGTCGCTACGGTTCGAAGGATTCGGAAACAGTTTCGTTTGAAGAATTCTTGAATGGCTTGAAGGACGAAGTGAAAAAATAATATTAAAGCAGCTCCTATCAAGGGGCTGTTTTTTTATTGGCTTATCCTGTAATGTAAAGCTATAAAGGGGGCGTGGATATGGAGCTTAAACAAATTACAGCTAAGGATATACCTACAATGTCAAAGCTACTTATCGAAAGGCAAAACGTTGAAAGCGAAATATTTCCGTTTTTAAAAAATAGCTGTTTAGACATGCAATATATAGTCAATTTACTTGGGAAATGGTTTACTCATCATAAAATGATAGGTTATGGCGCATTTACAAATAATGAACTAGTAGGCTATTTAATCGGTGAGATAAAGCATGATACGACTAGAGGCAGACATGTGTGGGTCCACTATGAGGGAGTAGCCATCCGAGCAGATCAATCGCCTGAGCTTCTAAGAAATCTCTATGCAAAAGCTTCGGAGGCATGGGTAAAGCAAGGGTGTTTTATGCACTACACAATCATACCTCTTGGTAATCAAGTATACTACGATGCTTACCAGCGATTAAGTTTTTTTGTCCAGCAAGTGCATGCGGTAATGTGCCTAGAAGATTATCGACCTTTTGAAAATGTGGCAGATGCAGAAGTGCGCTTAGCAACTAAAATGGATAGCGAGGCGATGGGCAAAATGTCTAGCATTATTCAAGCGTATCAAAATGCTGCTCCTACGTTTGAGCCAGTTTTACCTGAAGCTGTCGTAGATATAAAAAGCGGCTATAGTAGCATATTGGAAGAAGAGGACGTCATCTGTCTTTTGGCTGTAGAAGATAGGAAGGAACTAGCCTTTCAAGTGTATTTCCCTACTAGCTCCAATTTGATGACACCTGATAGCAGCATAGAATTGAGCGTTGCTGGAACCTATGATGTGCAAATGGGGAAAGGTGTTGGCAAAAAATTGATGAATGAGAGCTATAAAATAATACAGGAAAAAGGCTATGAAACGATTGTAACAGATTGGCGAATTACCAACCTAGCTTCTTCAACATTTTGGCCTAAATGTGGATTCAAGCCAATAGCTTATCGCATGGTTCGGTATATAGATTACAATATTGCGTGGGCAAACTTTGACAATTCGAGTATGAAAATGCTGTAATGTTGTTACTGTCGCATAAGCTAATATAAAAAAATGTAAAAAGAAACTAACATATTGATGTCGGTTTCTTTTTTTGTTAATTAAACCAATTATTGTTTGACCCTCTACTTTAATTGTTGTAATATGTAATTATTAATGATAATGATAATCGTTATCATTAAATGAGAGTCTGTGAAGGGATGATAAATTACATGCAGCAGATTGCCAAACAAGTTGCAGAAGATGCAACGTTTCAAGCGTTTATAAATTGTTATATACGAGAAGTGAGTAGCGGGCATTGGGTTAAAAAGGATGAGTGGTTAGAAGTGCAGCGATTATCTATCTCAATTCCAGAGATACATATATTAGAGCTTGAGCTACCGCTGCAAAATATTTGTTTTGCATTTAGTGTGGAATACAAATCTCTTGTTGGAAGACATAGATTTGGTGTGTCGCTGAAATACTGTGCGAAACAAAAACAATGGCTTGTAGAAGATAAATTGACAATAGTGATTGCGCTTATTCAAGAGCTACGTTTAATGTCTAAAGAGAATGGCTGTACTGAACTTTATTCCCATTTCGATGAACTTATTTTGCGCATAATTGAAAGCTATCAAACGATGGCAAATTATATTGAAAAGAGCTTGGAAAATAAAAAGCCCTCTGAAGTTAACAATACATTTATTGAAACTGAGCAGTCTCTCATATTTGGGCATTGGCTCCATCCAACTCCTAAAAGCAGACAAGGGATGGCGAATTGGCAACAAATCGATTTTGCTCCAGAGTTACAAGGTTCTTTTCAACTTCATTATTTTCAGGTTGACCGCAAAATAGTGAGAGAGCTCTCTGTATTAGAAAAGAGTGCAAGTGAGCTCATTATCCAATCTATAGTAAAATCACAGCCTGATTTTGTAATGTCAAAGAAGCACTGTCTTATCCCAATGCACCCACTTCAGGCACAATGGCTTTTACAGCAACCTTATGTAAAACAAGCGCTTGCGGAAGGGTTGCTAAAGTATGAAGGCGCACTCGGGGCGTTTTACACAGCAACTTCTTCGATAAGAACCGTATATAGCTTGAATGAAGAGATGATGTACAAATTTTCAATCCCTGTTAAAATAACAAATTCGTTGAGAGTAAATCGAACCCATGAGTTAAAGGCTGGCATCGTCATGGCTCGCTTAATGAATAAAATTGACTTCTTACAAAAGCATACATCTTTTCGAATGATTGATGATCCAGCCTATATAACCGTAGAATTTCCCGATCAGACAGAATCAGGTTTTGAAATTATTTTCCGTTCAAACCTATTTCCTAAAGGTCGTGATGAGGGAATTTGTATGATTGCTACTCTTGTACAAGAGCCTTTACCAAAAGAAAAATCGAGGTTATATCAGCTTATTATGAAAATCTCTCAAACAGAATTCCGTTCATTAGAAAGCGTAAGTCTAGATTGGTTTAAAGCTTATTGGGATTGTGCCATCGAATCCTTACTAAATCTATATGATGAATACGGAATAGCTCTCGAAGCGCATCAGCAAAATAGTATATTGAACATTGCTTCAGGTTACCCAACTACTTATTATTATCGTGATAATCAAGGATATTACTTATCAAAAAAATACGAAAAAGAATTACTTACAATAGAGCCTTCTTTGCATGAAACAGAGGAACTGTTTTATGAAGATGCACTTATTCAGGATAGATTCACCTATTACTTGTTTATGAACCAGTTGTTTCCTGTGATTTCCCGCTTTGGAGCAGATCAGCTTATTGATGAAAAAATTTTGTTAAAGTGGTCTATTAATCGACTACACGTATTAAAAGAAGAATTCACAGGCCTTGGAAAGGTATTTGTTGAAAATATTCTAAAGCAAGAAAAGCTTGCATTCAAAGCAAATTTATTAACAAGATTCCATGATGTAGATGAATTAGAAGCTGAACTTGAACAAGCAGTCTACACAAAAATTCCAAATCCATTTATTCTTCAGAATCAGGAGGCAGAATATGCAACAGCTACAGCCTTTAGCTTTTAAGCAAGGAGAGTTACGTGTCAGAAGGCAGCTTATGGAGGCAATGATTTTTGAGGGACTGATTCAATTTGAAGAAACTCGTCTCAATCATGAAATTTTAGCACTTACCCTAATAGGACAGAAGTGTACCTATCATTGTGAGGGCAGAAGAACCGTATTTAATCGTCTTCGAATAACGGGGAATCGGCTTTTGCGAGTAAGTAAGGATGGTCTGGTACGAGAGGCGACGCTTGAGGATTTAGTAGATGAGCTATTGTCGACCCCAAAAGACAAAATTCGATTATTGAATGAGCTTCATTTAACAATCCAGCTTTGTGAATGGAATGACTATCATCTGCAAATGCCTATGTCGAGAAGGAACTCGAGCTATGAAGAGTTAGAATCGGAAATTATGGAAGGACATCCATATCATCCATGTTTTAAGTCGAGAACGGGTTTTACATTGGATGATCATCAAAATTATGGTCCTGAGGCAAAGCGGATATTTTCTTTGCAGTGGGTCGCGTTGAGAAGGCGCTGTACACGAATGACAGTACTTGAAGAGGAGGTGCAATTTTGGCAAAGGGAGTTAGGTCATGTGTTGTGGAATGACCTCCTTACAAAGCTTCAATTGTCAGGTGGAGCATATGAGGAATATACCTTTTTACCTATTCACCCTTGGCAGTGGCATCACTTGCAGTCGGAGATGGTTGGATTAATCGAGCAAAAAGATTGCATTCCTTTGAATATAAAAGGAGATGATTACCGCGCAACCCAATCAGTAAGAACATTATGGAATTGTTCGAATCCTAAAAAGGCACAATTAAAATGTTCGATGAATATGGTCAATACCTCTTCGTTGAGAAGACTGCATGCACATGCAGTTTGTGCTGCTCCACATATTTCAGCATGGTTGAAACAGGTCATTCAATCGGATGCTTATTTGCATGAGGAGTCCTCTCTTATTGTACTGGAAGAATATGCAGGCGTTATTTTTGAACCAGATGCCAAAAAGCATAGCAGCAAACTAGAAGGGCAGCTTGGCTCCATATGGCGGGAAAGTGTGCGTTTGTATATGGAGGATGGAGAGGAAGCTGTACCATTTACCGTGCTCATGATGATGGAGAAAGATGGACGTCCATTTATAGAAGATTGGCTTGTCCGATACGGAACAGAGCAGTGGGTAGAGCGCTTGATTGAAGTGAGTGTTATTCCTGTATGGCACTTACTTGTTGCCCATGGTATTGCTATCGAGGCTCATGCGCAAAATATGATTTTATTACACCAAAATGGCTGGCCAACTCGGGTTGTATTAAGAGATTTTCATGACAGTATTGAATATCATGAACCATTTATTGTCGACAAAAGCCTTGTACCAGACTTTGCAATGATTCATGAACGTTTTAAAGATGCATCCGCCGATGATTATTATTGGATGTCTTCAGTAGAGGCATTGCGAGAGTTAATAATGGATACGCTATTCGTCTTTCATTTAAGTGAGCTATCTTATTTATTAGAAGAACAGTATGGATTGAAAGAAATGCATTTCTGGTATCAAGTTCAGGAGGGGATACAGAGGCACTTGGAGCGTTTTCCATCACTAACTTCAAGGAATGAACAATTACAGCATACTAGCGCATCGATCTATGTTGAATCTTTATTGACAAAGAAACTTCAAAATCAAGAAGAGGGCAGCTTTCGACATATGGTTAATAATGCATTTGCGCAAACGGATAAAAGGGGGGAATAAAGATGTTTTATATCAATGATCAATTTTATACAGCGGAAGATGTTGAGAGGCAATATGAGGTATATGAGAGCTTACCACATTTAAAGGAATGTCATAATCGCCGATTAGCTATTTGTACAGATGATACTTTTCAATATTTAACGCTTTGTTTATATATTCACGAAAAAGGCGGCTCACTTGTCCCAATCCATGTAGCAACACCAAAGGAAGGAGCTATACGGCTCGCTTCCACGGCAGGGAGCCATCTTTTATTATTCCGATCAATCCATTCTGTCATTGAACTATCCAATCATGTCAATAATCAAGAAGGTGTATTAGTTCAAATGAGCTCAGGTACAACAGGCGCACCGAAGTGTATTGAAAGAACATGGGGTTCAGTAGTGAAAGAGGTTGAAAACTATGTGGAAATGTTGCCTGTAGATGCTATGACAAATTCTATTGTTGCTTGTCCAATTACGCATTCTTATGGCTTCATTTGTGGCGTTTTGGCGTGCATAAGAAGAGGCGCAATGCCAGTGATTATTACTAATAGCAATCCTAAATATATGTTGAAAAAGTTGAAAGAACACCCTAAACATATGCTGTATGCAGCGCCAGCATTACTCTATACATTGAGTCGATTATTACCTGTTAATCAACAATTTGATTATGTGATGACGTCGGGAACTGTCATGCCGCAAAGCTGGTTGACATCATTGAGAGAGAAGTCCCATCAAGTATTACAGCAGTACGGATGCTCTGAAGCAGGCTGTGTTGCGATTCATCCTAATGTGGAAGATTCGAAGGAAATGGGCTATCCTCTGCCTCACTTGAAGGTGACAGCGGGGAGCAAGCAATCACCAAGTGAAATTATTATTGAATCACCTACGCAAATAATTTACACAAAGGATTTAGGCTATATCGAAAATAATGTGCTTTCTTTTCTTGCAAGAATGGATGACACGATTAATGTAGCTGGCTTAAATGTCTATCCGCAAGAGGTTGAAAACGTGTTAATGGATTATCCGAAAATTATTGAAGCCGTTGTATATAAGAAACAAAACAATCTATCAGGCGAGCGAGTATGTGTACAATATGTAGCCATTGAGCCGATTGAGGAAATGGAGCTTAGGGAGTGGTGTCAGAAATTTCTTGCGCCACATCAAATTCCAATGGAGTTTGTCTTTGTCAATGAAATTGAAAAGCTACCTAATGGCAAAGTAAGTAGAAAGAAACTTGGAGGCATACTCGTATGACAAGACAACAATTAATCGAGAGCATCTATACTATTATGGAAAATTCATTGGAGATGCAGACATTATCTTCTTTTCATGAGGATGCGCGGTTAAATGAGGATTTATATATGGATTCGATTATGGTTCTTCAATTGATTCTGCATATAGAGCTAGATATCGGGATTTCTATTCCCGATGAGATGCTTGTCCCAAAGGATTTTCAAACAGTAGGTACACTAGTAAGCTTTTTAGAAAAATTGCAACAAGCAGAATAGGCGGAGAAACAACATGATAAAAGTTCATTGTTTTGTAAGTTGTGTTTGTGAAGTCATAAAAAAAACGCAAGATGTTGATCATAGACCATACTATTTTGGGGTGTGGGACGCAGATTTTGATGTACTTGAAAATGGAGTGCTAGTCTATCATTCTGACCGAATTGATCATCATTTTTTCCAAACATGGTATGAAATGCTTTATGGAATCAGGCTTCATAAATGGTATGACGAAGAACAATCAAAGCAACAAAACATCGATAGGTTGTTAGAGTTATTAGAACATAAATTACCACATCAACATGTGATGGTCATGCTAGATTTATCCATGTTGCCAGAGCGAGAGAATAAATTTCATCAACGACCGTTTCCGCATTATGTGATGCTAGAACCAACAGAAAATAAAACAGAATGGTTTATGTATGACCCAGATTTTCGTTGGGAAGGGATTTTACCAAAGGACAGAATTTTAGCTGCAATCCAAGAGCCCACTGTTGGGGGAGGCTATTATTTTGACGCTGAAACGATTATTGCGCCAACTATAGAGACAGTTGAAGCCTATTTTAATACTTGTATGAAGCTTCATAGTAACCCAATGACAGAGGCGGTTAGCAAGATTATGAAAATGTATACGGAGGGAATAGAACAGAAAAATATAACGCAACTGCCAGCTGCATTAAAGCAATTGCCTGTTTTGGCGATTAGAAAGTATGCCTATGAACATGCCTTTGCATTTTTTTGGGAAGCTCTTGGTTACGATGAGCAAGGCTTTGAAATGTGGTGTAATGAAATAGAATGTTTAGTGAATGGTTATACAACGATTCAGTATCGAGCAATGAAGCTTGCTATTACGCAAAATTCGTCATTAGCTAAAGATATTTTTGCGAAATTGGAACAACAAAACCTTCTTGAATTCAGGATTAAGCAAGGATTACAAGAATGCTTCCAAGCATGGTCAACATTACAGCATAAGAAAGAGGTTATGTTATGAAACTGTCTATCTGTACAATCTCGTTTCGACACCATCTTTACTCCATTGATCAATTAGCTCATTTTGCAAAAAAACAAGGCTTTCAAGGAATTGAACTGTGGGGTATTCATGCAAAGAACTTAGCAGATGAACCAAGTTATGGTGCAGATTGGCTAAACTCCTATAGTTTAGAAACGAGCATGCTTAGTGATTATTTACCGTTGGAAGCGCCTGTTTCTAAGATGATGGCTGAAACAGAGAGGCTTTCTTCACTTGCAGAGCACTGGGGAACGAATAAAATTCGCACATTTGTAGGGAAAAATGGTAGTGCAGACACAAGTATAGAAGAAAGAAAGGAGCTTATTTCCAGACTTAAAATACTATGTGATTATTTTGAATCAAAAGGACAATATTTACTTGTTGAAACGCATCCAAACACGTTGGCGGATAATCTATCTTCAACGATACAATTATTGGAAGAAACGAATCGCCAAAATCTACGGCTAAACTTTGATGTTTTACATGTGTGGGAATCGGGGATAAACCCTATTGTTGCAATGGAACAACTTCGTCCTTCTATCTCACACTACCATTTTAAAAATATTGCCTCGCGTGCGCAGCTTGATGTTTTCTCTCCAAGCAACGTTTATGCCGCAGCAGGGTCTCGTGAAGGGATGGTTCCGTTGTTTGAAGGAGCAGTTGATTACAATGAATTCCTAACGGCTATCCATTCGATTGACGGGGTAGAGGCATCCTTAGAATGGTTTGGATTAAATGTGAAGACCGTATTAGCAGCAGATGCTGATAAGGTAAAAAAGGCGATGTGGCCAGTAAATATCGTTTAAAACAAAGCGTGTATTGTTTAACTTCTTTCGGCGAGCTAAAAAAATCCCTACGAGAGCTAGTTGAGGCATAATTGATTTTAGAAAACTGTTGACACAATTTTTTCTCCATGCTATTATTAGTAAGGTTAATAAATACAAGTTTGTGGTTTAAGTAGAGGCTGCCCGCTTCTCACCTGATGTTCGACACATTTAGTAGTTGACAGGTTTGACACGTTGAATTGTTTTACGTATTTTTACGTATGCACATATAGCGGGCGGACATCTTCTACAATGTCCGTCCTTTTTTTGTGGATAAACGTAAAAGATGTACCGTTCAACCGGGTAAGAGTACTTGCTCAAACCATGTATTTGTTCGCGACACTACTTGGAGGTGGATTACTATTAGCAAAGACATGTATGTAAACGAAGGCATTCGCGCGCGTGAACTTCGTCTTATCGACCATAACGGTGACCAACTTGGTGTGAAAACACGCAATGAGGCGCTTGAAATTGCCGCTCGTGTAAACTTGGATCTTGTCCTTGTGGCTCCTCAAGCCAAGCCGCCAGTCGCACGTATCATGGACTATGGTAAATTTAAGTTCGAACAGCAAAAGAAAGATCGCGAAATTCGTAAAAATCAAAAGGTCATCAATATGAAAGAGGTTCGTCTGAGCCCAACAATTGATGAGCATGATTACCAAACAAAGCTACGTGCAGCAATGAAATTCCTTGAAAAAGGAGATAAAGTAAAAGCAAGCATTCGCTTTAAAGGTCGTGCGATTACACATAAAGAAATTGGACAACGTGTGTTAGATCGCTTTGCTGAAGCTTGTGCCGAAATTGCAACGGTTGAACAAAAGCCGAAGATGGATGGCCGCAGCATGTTTTTAGTTCTTCAACCAAAGAACGAAAAACAATAATATTTAGTAATTAGTTTAGGAGGAAATTTGACATGCCAAAAATGAAAACTCACCGTGGCGCTGCAAAGCGTTTCAAAAAAACGGGTACTGGAAAATTAAAATTTGACCGTGCTTACGGTAGCCACTTATTTGCTAACAAATCAACAAAGCAAAAACGTCACCTACGTAAAGCAAAAGTTGTTACATCTGGTGATTTCAAACGTATCCGTACATTATTAACTTACATGAAATAATACTTGAACAAACAGGTTCAAATCTAAAACAATCTATTCGAAAGAATTAGCAGGAGGTAATTACTATGCCACGCGTAAAAGGCGGAACAGTAACACGCGCACGTCGCAAAAAAGTATTAAAATTAGCTAAAGGTTACTACGGTTCAAAACATACTCTATATAAAGTAGCTAACCAAGCAGTAATGAAATCAGGTCAATATGCATACCGTGACCGTCGTCAAAAGAAACGTGATTTCCGTAAATTATGGATTACTCGTATTAATGCAGCAGCACGCATCAACGGTCTTTCTTACAGCCGTTTAATGCACGGTTTAAAAGTAGCAGGTATCGAAGTTAACCGTAAAATGTTAGCTGACTTAGCTGTTAATGACGCAGCAGCATTCGCTCAATTAGCTGAAGCTGCGAAAACAGCACAAGCTAAATAAAAATTGATAAAATAAAGGCTGATGGAACATCCATCAGCTTTTTTCTTGTGGGGTGAATGAAAACATGCAATTAGAAATAGCTGTACTAGCTTATATAGCAGTTATGTCTCTCATTCTTTGCATATTAATGTACAACGATAAAGCAAGGTCAAAAAGGAAAGAGTGGCGCATTGCAGAAAAAACATTGTTTACCATCGCGCTTTTCGGAGGAGCGATTGGCGGCGTGTTAGGTATGTATTTATTCCGTCATAAAACACGCCATAATTTATTTGCATTCGGCTTCCCATTGCTTGCCGCAATTCAAATTTATTTACTTGTTACATTGTTTAAATAAAGACTGGAAAGGGGGCGTCCAAAAAGCCGTGCATAGCGGGCATTTTGGACGCTGATGATGGTGTTTTGGCAAAATGTTTGCTCCTATAAAATAGAGAGAGTTTTCTTTGAAAATGCTAGACACACAGGGTTTAGCAGTGTTTTTCCAAAATGAAAGAGAAGAAGCAAAAATCTCCCTTTCAATGCGATTTCTATATAAAATCATCTTTTTTAGACAACTCCATTTTGGCTTTTATCCTGCATTAACTGCCCGCAAAACCCGATTGGTTCAACCAACAATCCGTGGGGAAAAGCATCCACGGATTGAAGTTTCACCTTATCAACAGCTAGAAAGATGTGTACCAACTTTAAATACTTTCTTCCTCTTTCATCAACTTTTCAATCGGATTTTTCCAGCTTATTTTTGCCTTCGGATAGCTCATTTTAATTTCCTTTTCTAAATATAAAAAATCGCTTTTCGTTAGCCCCTGTAGTTTCATCGTATCATGTACAAATACAAAAATAGATATCACTTCAAATGCATCCTCTGTTGTACCTAAATATTTTTCGCCTTCAAAAAGTGCTCCTTTATATGAAATAAAGAAATTTTTTCGTACATTTTTCACATCATCATAAAAATAGTATTGCCCATTTTCATAGGCCTCATCCAGCTTGCGCTTTGGATCAATAAGATATCGAACCCCTTTGTAAAATATGTAAATAATAATAATTAAAATTAGCACTCGAAGTAGAAGAGCCATAAAGAGTTCCCCCTTGTTAGTCCATATTTCCTCCTATACGTATGAAGTGCGTAAAAAGTTTCATTTTTTCTAAAAAATTTTAAAAAATATTTTAATTTCTCTTATTAAAAGTCTCCGACCTCTATAGGTAGCGAGACGAATACAATCATTCGACCTGATACAGTGGAGGACGAGATGCACGCTGAATCATAGGAATTCAGTCTAAAAACCTAGTTTCCAGCGATAACGACGGAGTAACTAATATCGTGTTAGCCAGATTTGCGGTAGATGTCACAGATTTTGACGCAATGCAAGTTGGTTAATCGTTGTCATATGATGTGACGTTAACCTTCACTACAATGCTCGAAAAAATCTGGACGAGAATTAGCTAATGCATAATTGATTAAAGCTAATTGCTGCTGTTGCTTTATATAAATTTGTTGGGCTTGCTCTAGGGAAACAACGGTAAAACGAATCGTTGCCATCGGTTGAAGCTGGGCAAGCTTCGGCAAATCTGCTCGAATCACTTGAGCAATTTTCGGGTAGCCTCCTGTCGTTTGACAATCGGCCATCAAAATAATTGGCTGTCCACTAGGTGGGACTTGAATTGTACCGAATGTTACTGCTTCAGATATTAAATCTTTTTGTAAAGAATGGGTTAGACCTATCGGATTTTGCAAACGATAGCCCATTCGGTCGGCATCTTTTGATAATTGAAAGGATGTCGATAGAAATACTTGCTTGCTTTCCTCTGTAAATCCAGCCCACTCTGTGCCGCTCGTTACACGAATCGTTACATCCTTTGAAAATGATATAAAATCTTCATGTCGAATAAAATAATTACTGGTAGTGACCTTACTAGCTATAATTGGGAGTATGTCACCTCTTTGTAAAGCACGTCCATTAAAGCCACCTAATTTGGCACGTAAATAAGTACTGCGACTTCCTAAAACTACAGGTACTTGAATGCCATGCTTTATTGCGATATAACCTCTAGCGCCATTTGTAGCAGCAGCGCATTGCAATATACTTCCTGCCTTAATTGCAATAGGACGCCACATTGGACAAGGCTGTCCATTTAAAAGGGGTGAGAAATATGCACCAGTAATGGCGATGACCGTATCGACATCAAAGCGAAGAGTTGGTCCAACAATTGTTATCTCAATCGCGGCTTCATTTTCTTGTTGTAAAAGTAGCTGCCCAATAAGGTATGACAGCCTATCCATTGCACCGCCCACAATCACACCATATTGTTGGTTTGCATAGCGACCATTATCTTGAATCGTTGAAAAGAGCCCGGGTTTCAGCACAGATATCGTCATACAAAACTCCTCCATTCTTGTTCAGAAATCGCTCGAAAGCGCACACGGTCACCAGCCTGTAAAAAAGTTGGTGGATATTGCTCAGGTAAAAAAAGCCGCTGGGGTGTACGCCCAATAATTTGCCAACCTCCGGGTGTTTCAAAAGGGTAGACACCGGTTTGTTGACCGCCAATACCGACGGAGCCTGCTGGAATTGTTAGCCGAGGTACTTCTTTTCGAGGTGTAGCAATCGTCTCATCCAGCCCTCCCAAAAAAGCAAAGCCAGGAGCAAAGCCCAGCATATAGACAGTATATTCCTCCGCTGTATGGCGTTTAATAATTTCGGCCTCAGATAATTGATGATAGTTAGCGACAAACGCTAAATCAGGTCCAAACTGCCCTCCGTAAATAACAGGAATTTCAATCATTCTGTTAGCTTGTAAAAAATTTTGTACGTTTTTTTGCAGCAAGCTTTGCAAATATGTAACAATATAATCATAAATAGATTGTGAATGTTTGCGTAATGGGCTATTTACCAATTTTACGATATCATAATAAATACAGATTGACGTGTAGCTTGGAACAGCTTCTATCATTCCATGAAAGGGTTGCTGCTCTATTATTTTATGAAATTGCTGAATTTCTTTATGTGTTGTAATAGAGATACTATCACCAAAAACAACAAGTAGTGCACAATCATTTAATGGTTTAAACGTAATATGCTTGAACATTTTAAGCCTCCGATACAAGGGAAGTATAGTAAAGGGAGTAGCCACCTTTAAAAGCTAGTTTTGATTAATAGATAGGTGAAATTAAAATAAAACCCTATTGATTAATTATACATAGTTTTATTTTTTGTTAACAGGCTGCAAAAATGCAAGTAGGAAAAAAGTTCTCACAATTGCTTTATATAAAGCTGTTAAAATATTAGTATGGAGGTTTATCAATGACTTACAAAGTTGATATAAATTGTGATTTAGGTGAAAGTTTCGGTAATTATAAATTAGGAGAAACTGAAGAAATACTTAAATATATTACTTCGGTAAATATAGCATGCGGTTTTCATGCTGGCGACCCGACAGTGATGCGGGAAACCGTAAAAATGGCGTTAAAGCATAATGTAAAAATTGGTGCGCACCCGGGTTTGCCGGATTTAGTAGGCTTTGGTCGTCGGGAAATGGCAATTTCACCTCAAGAGGCATATGATATGGTTGTTTATCAAATTGGTGCGCTACAAGCATTTTTAACGACAATGGATGCAGAAATGCAGCATGTGAAGCCACATGGTGCATTATATAATATGGCTGCCCAAAATCAGCTACTTGCTGAGGCGATTGCACAGGCCGTTTATGATGTATCACCGAAGCTTATTTTGTTTGGCTTGGCTTCAAGTGCATTAACAGACGCAGGGGAGAAGGTTGGTTTGCAAACAGCGCATGAAGTATTTGCGGATCGAACATATCAGGCAGATGGCTCGCTTACATCGCGTAAACTGTCAAATGCACTAATTACAAACGTAGAACAGGCAGTGCAACAAATGATACAATTTGTGAAGACAGGGAAAGTGATGTCACAGCAAGGAACAGAGGTTACACTGCGTGCTGATACAATTTGCCTTCACGGTGATAGAGAGCATGCGCTGCAATTTGCTAGGTGGGCCAAGCAAAAATTAACAGAAGAACATATTGTCATAAAACATTTCAGTAAAAATTGAAAATAACAAATAAGTTTTCTTTTCTCGTAAGCGGTTTCAAGTTATAATGGTGAAGTAATATATTTAGGAGGTCGAAATAATGACACAATTAGATGTAACGTTGCAAATGTTGAAAGATTTAACGGATGCAAATGGTATTCCAGGAAATGAGCGAGCACCACGTGAAGTGATGAAAAAATACATAGCGCCTTTTGCTGATGCAGTTGAAACGGATAATTTAGGTAGCTTAATTGCTAAAAAAATTGGCGATGAAAAAGGCCCAAAAATTATGATTTCAGGGCATTTAGATGAAATTGGCTTAATGGTAACAAAAATTGATGATAAAGGCTTTATTAGCTTCCAAACAGTTGGCGGCTGGTGGGGTCAAGTAATGCTTGCGCAGCGAATGACAATTACCACTCGCAATGGCGAAGAAATCATTGGTGTTATCGGTTCAAAGCCACCACATATTTTACCGGCTGAAGTACGCAACAAGCCGGTTGATATTAAAGATATGTTTATCGATGTTGGAGCTGCTTCAAAAGAGGAAGCGATGGGATGGGGAATTCGCCCTGGTGATATGATTACACCATATTTCGAATTCCACGTTATGAAAAACGACAAGCATTTACTTGCAAAAGCATGGGATAACCGCATAGGTTGTGCAATTGCGATTGATGTTTTACGCGCATTGAAAGATGAGAAGCATCCGAATACTGTCTATGGAGTAGGGAGCGTGCAAGAGGAAGTTGGTTTGCGCGGTGCTAAAACTGCGACACACCAAATTCAACCAGATATTGGCTTTGCAGTAGATGTAGGTATTGCAGGGGATACGCCAGGCGTAACAGCAAAAGAATCAACATCTAAAATGGGTGCTGGTCCACAAATCGTTATTTATGATGCATCAATGGTAGCGCATAGCGGTTTACGTGACTTTGTGATTGATATTGCAGAGGAAAATAATATTCCATATCAATTCGAAACAATACCAGGTGGTGGAACAGATGCTGGAGCTATCCATATAACGGCAAATGGCGTGCCATCATTGGCGATTGGTGTAGCGACACGCTATATTCATTCACATGCGGGCATTTTACACCGCGATGATTATGAAAATGCAGTGAAATTAATCGTTGAAGTAATCAAAAAATTAGACCGCAATACAGTAAATCAAATTATTTTTGAATAAAAATGGAAGGGGTTTCTGGTAAGTAGCCTAACGTGCCACTTTTCAGATACCTTTTTGCCTTTTTATAATGAAGTATGCATTTTTTCATTTGTCTTCTAGTGGGGAAACAAAGGCGATGTTTGAAACGATGCAGCACCACATAAAGGAATCAGAATAGATAGAGAGCGTCTAAAAGCATGCAAAGCACTGCTTTTCAGACGCTTTTTTGTTTTTATTAAAATAATAACTATTTTAAAAGGGTATAAACATTGAATTTAGTGCATTTTGCTTTAAATTTAAAATGAAATAAGTAAAAGTTATATTTATTATAAAAATGCCTCAGTCTTTTTATAAATATCGTATGTATATTTATGTGTATTTTTAAATATTTATTTATAAAACATAAAAATACGCTTGATTTTATATTTATGCATATGTATAATGAAAACAACATAAAGTTACAGAGGTGCGTATAAATATGAAATTACTTGAAGAGGTACAATTAAAGCCTGTTGAAAGTTTGAAAGGAAAAGATTTACTGACATTGCTTGATTATACGAGCGAGGAAGTACAATCGCTTATTCAATTAGCAACACAGCTAAAAACGGTGACAAAGCAAGGGAAGTGTCCTCGCTTGCTGGAAGGTAAGACATTAGGAATGATTTTTGAAAAAAGCTCTACACGTACGCGTGTTTCATTTGAGGTAGGTATGCAGCAGCTAGGTGGCTACGGCATGTATATGAATGCACGTGATATGCAAATCGGTCGAGGAGAGCCGGTTTCGGATACAGGTCGTGTTTTATCAGGCTACTTAGACGGTATCATGATTCGTGCTAACTCACATGCAATGGTGGAAGAGCTAGCGGAGCACGCGACAATTCCTGTGATTAATGGCTTAACGGATTTAGATCATCCTTGCCAGGCATTAGCAGACCTGGAAACAATCGCTGAAAATAAGGGCGCATTAAAGGGCTTAAAAATCGCCTATGTAGGAGATGGCAATAATGTTGCCCATGCACTTGTTGTTGCAGCCGCTCATGTAGGAATGCATGTTGCTGTAGCAACGCCTGCTGGCTATGAATGTAATGCGACAATTATAGCTCAGGCACAACAAATTGCCCTTGCAAACGGCGGTTCTATATTGACAACAACCGACCCGGTAGAAGCGGTGCAAAATGCGGATGCTATTTATGCGGATGTATGGACTTCGATGGGGCAAGAAGAGGAAACGGAGCAGCGATTAAAAGATTTTAATGGCTATCAAATTAATGATGCACTTGTTGCACATGCCAAACCTGATTATATGTTTTTACATTGCTTGCCAGCACATCGTGAGGAAGAAGTGGCGACATCTGTTATTGATGGCCCTAATTCTTATATTTTCGAGCAGGCAGAAAACCGTTTACATGCACAAAAAGCGATATTAATTTCCTTGTTATCGTAGATTACAAGTTGCGGGTCGCAACTGTGTCTATATATTAAGAAGCATTTGCAAGCAGGTAGCGCAATCAAATGCTTTTGTAGTTCCCTTTAATGGATGGGTGGGAGACGCTGTCCACCGTTAAATAACTACACACTGTGATGGATGTAATCAAGATGGAGTACATCATCACTACATAGGCAAGGGATGTGCCTGAAAAAGCACGTCCTTTGCAAATGAAAAGCAATCCGGGAGACGCTGGATTGCTTTTTTCTGTTAATTAAATTGTGTAGCAAGCTTTTGTGTAAAATGTTGACGCTCTTGTTCATCCGCAGCGTTCCACCATTTTTCTAAAAACACACCGAGCCCCGGTAATAAATGCTCTTCACCACGTTCAATGGCATCTTCTACGATATCGCCTAATTCCTGTGCATTTTGTCCCGCTACATTTGCTGCAATTGCTTGTCGTATTTGAAAGTTCATGATTCAATCTCCTTTTTTAAAAAATATCAGTATACTTGTTACTATGGACAAAATATATGGAAATATACTTTTCAAAGAAAAGTTATGATAAAATGAAGCATTGAAAAAGAAAAAAGGACGGTATGTATGAAACGAATTGAATCAACGCAAAATGCTCTAGTAAAGCATTGGAAAAAGCTTGTGACAACACGTAAAGAACGTGAAAAATCAGGTGAATTTATCGTAGAAGGCTTCCATCTTGTAGAAGAAGCATTAAAAAATAAAGGGCAAATTGTCCAAATTATCGTTAAGGATAATGTTGATTTGCCCATGTTATGGCCAATTGATGATGTCGTAATCGTTCAAGTAAATGAGGCAGTTGCAAGGGAACTAGCAGAAACGGAGCAATCGCAAGGTGTATTTGCCCATTGCAAGCAGCCAAAAATTGAGGGCATGAACGAATGGCGCAAAGTATTGCTTGTAGATGCAGTACAGGACCCGGGCAATATCGGCACGATGATTCGCACAGCAGATGCTGCTGGATTAGATGCAGTTGTATTAGGAAAAGGCAGTGCGGACGCTTTTAATCCAAAAACGTTGCGCTCAGCACAAGGCTCACACTTTCATATTCCGGTTGTGCGTGGCGAGTTATTAGAATGGGTCAACAATTTACAAGCAGAGGGTGTTGCAGTGTACGGAACAGCACTTGAAAATGCCGTATCTTACAAGGAAATTAAAGCAACAAATGCCTTTGCTTTAATTGTAGGAAATGAAGGTAGCGGCATTAGCCCACAACTTTTAGCAAAAACAAATCAAAACATCATCATCCCAATTTTAGGACAAGCTGAATCATTGAACGTAGCAGTCGCTACGGGTATTTTATTGTATGCTTTTGTAGAATAGTATTTCCACGACTTGAAAGAAAAAAAGAAATAGCGTACAATAAATCGTGTTATATATAGGAAATGCACTGACCGGGAAGAGTAGGTTCATAAGAGGCATTTTAGGGAGTGTAGGCCGTGACTGAAAGCTTGCATAATGCTATCGAATACTACAGTTCACCCCGCGAGCAGCTATTCGGGAATTCTAGGAGTACTTGAAGGAAAGAATAGCCGGCGTTTAATTCGTCGTTATGTTTAATGAAGTGATTGCATTTGCAATAACTAGGGTGGTACCGCGAACATTCAACCTCGTCCCTTTTTAGGGGGGAGGTTTTTTATTTTGCTTATTTATCATCCAAAATTTAAAGGAGGCAAAATCATGGAACAACAATTGAATCAATTGAAAGAAGAAGTGCTGAAGAAAATTGAAGAAGCAGTCAATTTAAAAGCGTTAAATGAAGTGCGCGTTGCCTATTTGGGAAAAAAAGGACCGATTACGGATTTACTAAAAGGGATGGGCAAGCTATCTGCTGAAGAACGTCCGAAAATGGGGGCATTAGTCAATACGGTGCGTGAGCATGTGACGGCTGAATTGGAGGCAAAGGCAGCGATTTTAGAGGAGCAAGCGATTCAAGCGCAATTAGAGCAGGAATCGATTGATGTTACATTGCCGGGTGCGACAATTAAGGCGGGAAATCGCCATCCATTAACGCGTGTTATTGAAGAAATTGAAGATTTATTTATTGCAATGGGCTATGAAATTGCGGAAGGACCAGAAGTAGAAAAAGATTATTACAATTTCGAGGCACTTAACTTGCCTAAAGACCATCCAGCACGCGATATGCAAGATACATTTTACATTTCCGAGGAAATATTATTACGTACGCAAACATCGCCTGTTCAAGCTCGTACAATGGAAGAAAAGCAAGGTGCAGCAGTGCGCATTATTTGTCCAGGGAAAGTATTCCGTCGTGACTCAGATGATGCTACACATTCGCATCAATTTATGCAAATTGAAGGGCTCGTTGTTGGCGAAAATATTCGCATGAGCGATTTAAAGGGAACATTGGATGTGTTAACGAAAGAAATGTTCGGTGCAGACCGTGAAATTCGTTTACGTCCATCCTTCTTCCCATTCACAGAGCCTTCAGTAGAAGTAGATGTGTCATGCTTTAAGTGTGGCGGAACGGGCTGTAATGTATGTAAAAAAACTGGCTGGATTGAAATTTTAGGAGCAGGTATGGTACATCCAAATGTACTTGAAATGGCTGGCTATGATTCGAAAAAAATGTCTGGCTTCGCGTTTGGCATCGGTGTAGAACGTATTGCGATGCTGAAATACGGTGTTGACGATATTCGTCATTTTTATACAAATGATGTGCGTTTCTTATCACAATTTGAGCGTGCAGAAGGGTAAGGTGGAATAAGATGTTAGTATCATTAAAATGGCTTAGTCAATATGTTGATTTTTCAAACTTAGCACCTGCTGAGCTTGCAGAAAAAATTACGCGTTCAGGTATTGAGGTAGATGCCGTAATCGACCGCTCAAAAGGGATGACGAATGTAGTCGTTGGGCATGTTGTAGCAAAGGAAAAGCATCCTGAAGCAGACAAATTAAATATTTGCCAAGTTGATGTTGGTGAGGAAAGCTTACAGCAAATTATTTGCGGTGCACCAAATGTTGATGCTGGTCAAAAAGTGATTGTTGCTCGTCCCGGTGCATATTTACCAGGCGGCATTAAAATAAAGAAAGCGAAGCTGCGTGGTCAAGAGTCAAATGGTATGATTTGTTCTTTACAGGAACTAGGTATTGAAGGGCGACTTGTACCAAAAGCATATGCAGAAGGGATTTACGTTTTACCAGAGGATAGCGTGCCAGGAACGGATGCATTAGAGCTATTAGGCTTACGCGACACGGTGTTAGAGCTAGGTTTAACCGCAAACCGTTCAGACGCAATGTCGATGCTAGGCGTTGCTTATGAAGTAGCAGCCATTTTAGGGACTGATGTAAAATTACCAGAAATTACGTATGCTGAAGCAGCAGAAAAAGCTTCTGATGTCTTGCAACTTGAGGTGCAGGATACAACCGTTAACCCGTTGTATGCGGCAAAAGTGATTAGAAATATTAAAGTAGCACAATCACCATTGTGGTTGCAGCAGTATTTAATGGCTGGTGGTATTCGTCCACATAATAATGTAGTCGATATTACAAACTATGTTTTATTAGAATACGGTCAACCGTTGCATGCCTTTGATTATGAACAGCTAGGGACGGGGAAAATCGTCACACGTCCAGCGTTAGCAGGTGAAAAAATGACGACTTTAGATGATACCGAGCGCACATTACAGCCACATAATTATTTAATTACAAACGGTGAAGTGGCTGAGGCTGTTGCTGGGGTTATGGGCGGTGCTAAATCAGAGGTATCAGATAAAACCACAACAGTTGTTATCGAATCTGCTTATTTCCAAGGGGCATCTGTGCGCCGTACATCAAGAGATTTAGGCTTACGCTCAGACTCTTCAGCGCGTTTCGAAAAAGGTGTAGACCCAAATCGTGTATTACTTGCGGCAGAGCGCGCGGCTGCATTATTAGCCGAGCTAGCAGGTGGGGAAGTTTTAGAAGGGACAGTGCTTGTGGATGAGCTAGATAAAACACCAGCTCGCGTTGTCGTATCACCAGACTTTATTAATGCACGTCTTGGCATGAAAATCTCACTTGAGGATATGCTTGCCATTTTAAATCGCCTCCAATTCGGTGTAGAGGCTGCGAATGGCATGTTAATTGTTGATGTACCGACACGTCGCGGTGATATTACAATCGAAGAGGATATTGTAGAAGAAATTGCACGACTTTACGGATATGATGAAATTCCAATGACTTTACCACTTTCGGGAGAGCAAGTAGGTGGCCTAACGCCGTATCAAGTGAAGCGCCGCATTGTACGTGATGTGATGGAAGGTGCGGGTCTGTATCAGGCGGTAACATATTCCCTGACTTCAGCAGCGGATGCACAAAAATTTGCATTGCAAAAAGAAGGAACAACGAAGCTATTAATGCCGATGAGTGAAGAGCATTCAACATTGCGTCAAAGCATATTGCCACATTTAATTGAGGCGGTAAGTCATAACGTAGCACGTCAAGTAAATGATGTAGCATTATACGAAATTGGCTCTGTTTTCCTTGGCAAAACGGAGCATGATTTGCCACATGAGGAAGAACATCTTGCATTTGTATTAACAGGTCGTTGGACAGATAACACATGGCAAGGTGAGAAAAAAGCAGTTGATTTCTTCGTAGCAAAAGGCATTGTGGAGGCATTATTGTCAAAATTAGGATTGACTGCTGTAGTAAGCTATGAAAAAGCAATGTTAGAAGGCTTACACCCGGGGCGTACTGCACATATTTTATTAAATGGAGAAATCATCGGTCTAATCGGCCAACTGCATCCAACTGAGCAGAAAAAAGCGGATTTAAAAGAAACATATGTAGTAGAAATGAAATTGGCTGCAATCTTAAATGCTGAAGTGGAAGAGCTCGTATATAGCCCTGTTCCACGTTACCCAAGCATTACACGCGACATTGCATTAGAATTAGACCGCGCAACACCTGCGGGCGAAATCGAAACAATCATTCGCGAAGCAGGCACTAAGCTTTTGAAAAGCATTAAAGTGTTCGACGTATATCAAGGTGAAAAAGTAGCCGCAGACAAAAAATCTGTTGCCTTCTCGTTAACTTATTTTGACGCAGAACGCACATTAACAGATGAGGAAGTTGTAGCAGCACATAATAAAGTATTAAAGGCACTTGCAGCAGCAGGCGCAGAAGTACGTTAAAGCTAAAGAAGGCATATGAAATCCAATTGGACTTCATATGCCTTCTTTTTAGTTTTATGAGCGAAAACAAGCTTTTTATGAGCGAATTTGTAGCGTTTGCGAGCGGATTCATTGTGCTTATGAGCGAATTGCTGCTTTAGACCTGTTTAAAGTGTTTCATCAGCAGTTTTTGCGGGACTCGCGATACCGTAAAGGGCGCCCGAAATAGCACTTATCGTATGAATTAATAGAAATGTGTAATAGTTAATAAAAACTCGATTTGTATACTCATTTAATAATGGAAAGCCATAAATTTTTGAATTGGGGTCGCTCGTTGTGCCACCAAGTGACGCATATACCTCGTTTGTATATTGTATGGCATAATAGCTTGTAGCGATAACAAGCCCTACTCCTGCTATGAGTAAAATATTGCGTAGCATTTTATCTTGCGCTTGACGTGATAATTCAGTAGAAAAGCGAAATGTAATAAATAAACTTAATAAAAGAAACGGCGCAACAAGTGCAATACCGACAATACCTAAATTTCCATGCTTTATTGTATCTTCAGGTTGGAATGTAAAAAAATACTCAATCATCATCACACCGAATAAGGAAATGGCGATGCTAATGAGCCAGCTTCGTCTTAGCATATAGAAAATACCTCCTCACCATTACAACTATACATGGAATGGCATAGTCATTCAATGATGGAAATTGTTAAATAGAATAATAAGCTTTATAATTTATTATAATTCAGCAAGTGTCAAGCCACTTATTGAATCATAATAAGTGGTTTGGCAAGAGTTAGCTGAGGGGGAATTAATACGAGGACGTAAAGGAGGAATTTACCGATGTTAAAAAAAGACGAGGTGGTACTTGTATTAATTGATATACAAGGTAAGCTTGCGGAAATTGTAGAAAATAGCGAGCATGTAATTCAGAATATTGTGAAAGCCGTTAAAGGGGCTAATGTATTGGAGCTACCGATTTTATGGCTTGAGCAATATCCAAAGGGCTTAGGGCCAACAGTCCCTGAGATTGCCAATGAAATAGATGGACAGCCGATTGAAAAAATAACATTTAGTGCTTATGATACAGAAGAGTTTCGTGTGAAGCTTGCAGCCACAGGACGTAAAAAAGTATTGCTTGCAGGCATTGAATCACATATTTGTGTGTATCAAACGGCAGCTCATTTACTTGCCAATGGCTATGAGGTAGAGGTTTTAGTGGATTGCGTTTCATCCCGCACAGGGGAAAACCGTCAATTAGGCATTGATAAAATGGTACAGTTAGGCGCACGTTTATCGAGTATCGAAATGGCTTTATTTGAAATGCAGCAAATTGCGAAGGGCGATGTATTTAAAGCAATTAGTGCAATCGTAAAATAATATTAAACTTCACTATAGAACATTTGTTCTTTAGGGTGTATAATAATTTTTGTAATACTGTATAAGCTAATACTAAAATTCAATTGAAAGAGGAGTGGCAAAGATGGCAATTAACGTATACTTAATTTTTGATGGGCAAACGCGTGAGGCAATGGAACTTTATAAGGACGCTTTTCAAACAAAGGAAACACAAATCATGACTTTTGGTGAAGGGCATCAAAATGATGAATATCCAATTCCAGAAGAAGCAAAAGATTTAATTATGCATGCTCGTATGCCAGTAATGGGTGTAGACTTAATGTTCTCTGATACATTCCCCGGTCACCCTTATACAGCAGGCAACAATGTAACACTTGCAGTTGTAACGAATGATGAAGCACAATTACGCCATGCTTTTGATGTATTAAAGCGTGAAGGAAACGTTCAAATGGAGCTACAAGAAACTTTTTGGAGCAAATGCTATGGCAGCTTAACAGATAAATTTGGCGTGGAATGGCAGTTCAATTATGAACAAGTATAAAGGGCACTAGAAAGGCAGTGCGGTTTCCTGTTTTTGTTAGTGTTTCATTAAGGAGTTTACTCGTTAAAGTAGAAGAGAGCCTTCTTTGAAAATGAGGAAAAGCGAGTTTCCACTATGCTTTGCACTTTTCTAAAGATCTCTTTCACAGCGAGGCAAATACCGCCAAAACTAATCTTTATCCCTTTTAAATAAAGCACCTGTTTTAAAATGCAGGCATTCATCTTAAAAAACACAAACGAAAGCGTCCACAAAGTCGGCAACTGCACGGCTTTATGGACGCTCTTCCTATTTTGTATAATTATCGAAATAACCTTGGATATAAACCATTGGTGTACCTTTATCGCCAGAGCCTGATGTTAAATCTGATAGCGAGCCAATTAAGTCTGTTAGCTTACGAGGAGTCGTACCTTGTGCAGCCATTTGACCTGTTAAGTCATCACCTTTATTTGTGATATATTCGGAAATTGCAGCTTTTAACTCTTCACCACGTAAATTCGCAAAGTTGTTGTCAGCTAAATATTTTAATTTTACTTCGTTCGGTGTACCTTCAAGCCCCTTTGTATAAGCTGGTGAGACAACAGGGTCAGCTAGCTCCCAAATTTTCCCCACAGGGTCTTTAAAGGCACCGTCACCATAAACCATTACTTCAATTGTTTTGCCCGTTGCTTCTTTGATTTTTGCTTGAATATTATCAACGATAGGTTGGCAATTGTGTGGGAACAGTTTTACTGTGTCCTCCGTTGCTTTATTAGAGCCGAGTAAGCCATATTCTGGGTTAAAGCCTGAGCCATCGATTGATTCAGCTAAAATATTATCCAAAGTAAAGATTTTTTCTACCCCGTTGTTTACTAATGTACGTTTTGTGCGGAAGCGTGTATGAATATCACATGCTAATACATTTTTGGTATAGTCCAAAATTGTTTTTGGATTGTTTGAAAAAATAACTTCGCACGCTGCACCTTCAGCTTCAATTAATTCTTTATAATATTCAATATAGTCTACACCTGTAAATGTATGCTTTTTATAGCCAAAATGCTCACGGAATTCAGCTTCTGATAATGTATCTGTCCATGGGTTTACCCCTTTAACATCTAATTCATCAATATCAACTAAGTGATTACCCACTTCATCTGATGGGTAGCTTAACATAAGGACAACTTTTTTTGCTCCTCTTGCAATACCACGTAAGCAGTTCGCAAAGCGATTGCGTGAAAGAATAGGAAAAATGACACCGACTGTATCGTCACCGAATTTTGCAGCAATATCTTTTGCGATATGATCGACGCTTGCATAATTTCCTTGTGCGCGTGCTACAACCGATTCTGTAACAGTTATAATATCTTTATCTTCAATTGAATAGCCTTCTATTTTGGCTGCGTTTAGCACTGTATCTACAACGATTTGTTCGATATTGTCACCTTCATTAATAATAGGACCACGAAGGCCTCGTACAACTGTTCCAACTACACGTTCCATAGTATCTCTCCTAACATCTTCATCAATTAACACTTGTCTAAATTTTTTGCGGTCCATTTTTATAATATTTACCGCAAATTCATCTTCATTCAGTAAGTTTTCAATAATTTTATCTACTAGCTACTGACTTAAAGATAAAAACCACATTGTTTACTATACAACAACGATGTGTTATAAGTAAAATTAATAATAATTATAGGGAGTATAAGTAAAACTAATATGATTGGAAAATTAGATTATTATCGTATTTTTAATATTGTAAGTCAAAATAAAAGCTTTTCCAAAGCGGCAGAGGAGCTATTTATGACACAATCTGCTGTCAGCCAAGCTATTTTAAAATTAGAAAAGGAGCTAGCAACACCTCTTTTTCATCGTACCCCAAAAGGCGTTATTTTAACAGACGAAGGGCAAGTATTATATGAATATGTGCAATCAGCGCTCGGTATTTTACATGCTGGTGAGGATAAGCTATTAGAATTTAAGCATTTGACAACAGGTCAGCTACGAATTGGTGTAGGAGATACAATTTCCCGCTATTTTTTGCTACCTTATTTAGAAATGTTTCATTTGAAATATCCCGGTGTCAGACTTAAAGTATTAAACGGCACAACATCGGAAATACGCGATTTTATAAGGGCGGGAGAAGCGGATGTAGGCGTTTGTAATTTACCTCTTCGCGATGAACAATTACAGGTACAGCCATGCAAGCAAATTCACGATATTTTTGTTTGTGGGGAAAAATATAAAAATTTAACGAAAAAGCCGATTGCCTTGCCGCAATTAATGAAAATGCCGCTTATTTTTCTTGGAAAAAAGGCTAACTCTCGCAATTATGTCGAGCAATATTTAAAGGAGCAAGGCTATCATTTGACGCCTGAATTTGAGCTTGGCTCACATGATTTATTGCTTCAATTTGCACAAATCAATTTAGGAATTGCTTGTGTGACAAAGGAGTTTGCATTGGAGTATTTGGAGAAGGGACTGTTATATGAAGTGCCATTACAGCAGCCGCTACCTAAGCGAAGTATTGGTATTTGTCACTTAAAATCAGTGCCACTCTCAAGAGCTGCTCAAAAATTTAGTGAGCTTATTAATCCAACAGCATTTTTACCTCATAGGCAATGAGCCTACTAATGAATAAAATCTATTTTTTTGAACAACCTACAAGCAATTGAATGCTGAGGTGGTCAATATGAAAATCGAACAAACTAATGTTTGGCAGGAAGGATTTGAAAAGCGATTAAACGGAGAGCTGCCTTGGCAAAGCTGGGCGCTTTATAAAATGAACTACGAGATGACCGAGGCCCGTTTAATTTCAAATTTCTCGGGCTTACAATGTGTAAAATATTTGCCGATGCTCTCACCGTTACAACATCAAATCAAGGCTGCGACAACCGTTATTGAAGAAATGCATGGTAAAGCCATTTTAGCTGATGAAGTAGGGCTGGGAAAAACGATTGAAGCAGGCCTAATCCTAAAGGAATATATGGTTCGTGGTCTTGTGCAAAAGACCCTTATTTTAGCACCTGCCTCATTGATTACACAGTGGGTGGAGGAATTAACAGGAAAGTTTCATATTCCTGCTATCGCATATAATAAAAAATACGGGCTCGAGCATTGTAGTGTTGTTGTGATGAGCATGGATACCGCTAAGAAAAGTCCGCATAAGGAACGAATCTATGAGCAAAATTATGACATGATTATTATTGATGAGGCACATAAATTAAAAAATCATAAAACGCAAATTTATGAATTTGTTCAAAGTTTGAAAAAGAAATTTTGCCTATTACTAACCGCTACACCGATTCAAAATAATATTTTTGAATTATTTTATTTAATCTCTTTATTAAAGCCCGGCCATTTAGGGAGCTATGAGGCATTTCAAGCTACCTTTTCTGCAAAAAAGCACTCGGTTTCGCAAAATGAATTTTTGCAGGAGCTTGTTCACCAAGTGATGGTGCGAAATAGGCGTGAAAATACAAATATTGAATGGACGAAGCGCCATGTGCAAATTATACCGATTCATTTTTCTTCTGAGGAACGAGAGTTATATGAGCAAATTAGCAATTTACCATTACCAAACCCAATTACTCGTTTAACCTTGCAAAAGGAGCTTTGTAGTAGTAGGGAAGCAGTCTATGAAACATTATCGAAAATGCCACAGCAAACGGAAGAACAGCAAAAAATTCTTGATTGCTTACAGCAATTAAACACGCATTCTAAGGCACAAAAAACAGCACAATTAATTAAGCAAATAAACAATAAAGTAATTATTTTTACAGAATACCGCGCAACGCAGCTTTATTTACAAGCATTTTTATATGAGCAGGGGATTACCGCTGTTCTCTTTAACGGAAAGTATAAAAAAAGCAAGCGTGATTATATGAAGCATTTATTTAAAGAGCATGCACAAGTGCTAATTGCTACAGAAGCTGGTGGAGAAGGTATCAATTTGCAGTTTTGTAGTCATGTGATTAACTACGACTTACCATGGAATCCAATGAAGCTTGAACAACGCATTGGTCGTGTCCATCGTTTAGGGCAAACGGAAGATGTTGAAATTTACAATTTTGCTGTTGAAGAAACAATTGAGCAGCATATTTTGGCACTACTTTATACGAAAATTGATGTATTTGAACAAGTAGTTGGGGAATTAGACGCGATATTAACGAACAGGAGTGGGTAATGATTGCTATGGATTCGCAGCAGATTAATCAATTTTTAAATGACTTTTTTACGGAAACAGGCTGTGACGTTGTGTGGCAAAATGATACGTTCAATATTCAGCTAACAATTGAAATGGATAAAAAGATAATGAATCGCCCTTTCTACTGGCAATATATCGAAGCAACAAATAGCGAGCCAAATCCAGCGCGGCTACAGTTGACAACTAGCATGCAGGAGCAGGGGGAGAGAGTGCATTTTGGCTCTCCAAGACTTCAGCAGTTATATCTTGTAACGGATGAGTTAGGTGCATATGTAGAAATGTATGAAAGTATAGATACATCAGCAGCACAAACTTTTTTAACTCCTTGGCTCGCAGTGAATTATAAAATAGCATATTGCTGTGATTGTACGAAGGAAATGCTTTATTCATTTGGTTTGAATTTAATGACGGGGGAATTGCTGCTTGATTTTCACAGGTTACTCATACAAAAGGATTTATCTGTAACGAAACCTATGAATGGCTTTTGTGTAAAATATATTATTGCGCCACTAAGGGGATTACAGCGTATACAGGCTGCAATGGAGGAAATAATTTTACAAGATAATCATTCTTGGGCAGATGAGGCAATGATTAAATGGCAGCGGGAACAACGCGTACTAGATTATTTTTATAATGGTCTTGAAGAAAAGCCTGAAATATATAATATAGAACAGCAGGCTTTACGGGAGCGCTATGAGGCAAAAATAAAAATAGATATTGTAAATGGTGGTTTGTTTTATTTGAGAAACGTCTGAAGAGAGTGCTTTACACACTTTTCAGACGTTTCATTTTATCCCGTATTAACAGGCTGTAAGATCCCACTTCAAAACAGCAAAAAAATTAAGATGTTTAAATAGGGAATTCAACAGCCTGTAAAAATCCGATTGGTGAAATTACCAATCAGTGGGGGATGAGAAGAACCCCCACTGATTGAAGGTTCACTTTATGCCTTTTCTACAGAATTGATTAAAAATGAGATTTTATAGGACAATTCGATTGCTTCAGCCTCATGACTAGTATTTTTAAATGCGGCGCGATAGGCTTGCAGCATTGCATGAATAACGTGTTTTCTTAGTGAGTGTTGTGCTAATTCTTCAATTAGAAAAGCAGTTAGCTCATTGCCCGTTGCGTTTGTTTTAGGCTCTAATTGTTTAGCAAATCCTTGAAGTTGCTGTAAAACATTTTCTTTTGTTATTACAGGCTGTGTCGCATTATTATATAGCAGCTGCAATACGTCGATGCCCAGCATAACATCGTTTGTTTTTTGCATTGTCGGTAGCAGTGCTTGTACATACTCAAGCCCTTTTCGAACAAGTCGCTCTAAATCAGCAGATGAGCGATGGGCGCTGCGCCAAACCATTGCAAAATAATGAGTAATACCAAAAAATACGATGGCACATTCAAAAGCATATGGTCTTGTTTCTTCACCAAAAACATTTGCAAATCGCTCTGTAAGCCACTTAATTTCATGGAAGCGATGCTGCTGCATACCTTTCTTTAATTCGGGATTGCTGGATTGGAAGATACCTTCAAACAATGTCATTAAATTATTTTCCTCATGAAGCTTTAAAGGAACAATAATTTGTTCGATGAGAACGTCAATATCTTGCTCATCGCGAGTCGCAAGCAATTCATAGCGACGAAGCTGTGCCGTATAGCGAAGCTGCTCTAAAATAGCTAAGAAGCATTCATTTTTAGAAGCAAAATAATTATAAAATGTACCTTTTGAAATATTTGCGTGCTCAATAATATCTTGAATCGATGTTTGGTGGAAGCCCTTTTCAACAAAAAGCTGTAATGATGCATCGATAATTTTCCTTTTTCTCGTATTCATAATTGTTCATTTCCTTTGATTTTATACTATCATTCTATCTTTAAAATGCTTATAGTTCAATGTTTTTAAACTTTGAGTGAAAAATAGTTGCGAATTTTGGACTGTGAGTATAAAATAGGTCAAGTGAAACTTCGAAATATGAAATAATAAACAGAAGGGGTTTTAAATATGACAGCAGAAACAGCAAAAAAGCCACCGTATTTAATGATTGCAATTTTATTTATTGGAACATTTGTTGCCTTTTTAAATAACACTTTATTAAATATTGCGTTACCGTCAATTATGGTGGATTTAAAAATTGAAAACTATTCCACTGTTCAATGGCTTTCAACAGGCTATATGTTAGTAAGTGGGATATTAGTACCAGCATCCGCTTTTTTAATTACAAAATTTAAAAATAGAACTATTTTCATTGCGTCGATGGGATTGTTTTTATTAGGTACAGTAATGGCAGCATTTGCGCCGAGTTTTGGTATATTAATTGCTGGGCGTATGGTACAAGCAGCAGGCGCTGCGACAATGTCACCACTATTAATGAATATCATGTTAATTAGCTTCCCGATTGAAAAGCGTGGGACAGCGATGGGGTTATTTGGTCTAGTGATGTTTGCAGCACCTGCAATTGGCCCGACATTATCAGGATGGATTGTTGAGCATTATAATTGGCGTGTGCTTTTTGAAATGATTATTCCTTTTGCGGCTATTAGCCTAGTACTAGGAATATGGAAGTTGCGCAACATCATGCCAACACGTGAAGTTACCATTGATTATTTATCATTAGTGTTATCAACAATTGGTTTTGGAGGCTTATTATACGGCTTTAGTATGGCTGGCTCAAAGGGCTGGGGAGAGCTTGAAGTATATGGCACAATTATTTTAGGTGTAATTGGTTTCATAACTTTTGTCGCGCGTCAGCTAAAATTAGAAGAGCCTTTATTAGACTTACACATTTATAAGTATCCGATGTTTGCTCTATCATCTGTTATTTCGATGGTAATGTCTGTAGCGATGTTTTCAGGAATGATTTTAACGCCTGCTTATGTTCAAACTGTGCGCGGTATTTCGCCATTTGATGCAGGGCTGATGATGCTACCGGGTGCTATTGTTATGGGGCTGATGTCACCGATTACAGGAAGACTGTTTGATAAATATGGTCCTCGCATGATTGCAACGCTAGGATTGATTATTATGACGGTTTCAACATTTTATTTATCGAAGCTGTCGTTAGATTCTTCTTATGCTTATATTATTACTGTTTATACAGTGCGCTCATTCGGTATGTCACTTGTGATGATGCCGATTATGACGAATGGTTTAAATCAAATTCCAATGAAAATGAATCCGCACGGTACAGCGATTAATAATACTGCACAGCAAGTGACTGGTGCAATTGGTACAGCTGTATTCGTAACAATTATGAATGCACATACAAAAACACGTGCAGCCGAATTGGTAGCTGAGGCGCAAGAACAAGCAACAGCTAGCGGCATCCAGCCAACAGAAAGTCAAATTGCTGAAATGACAGCCCAAATTGGTCAGGCTGCAATGCTTGATGGCATTAACTTCACATTTTTTGTGGCAACAATCGTTTCATTTATTGCACTCGTTCTTACATTTTTTGTTAAACGTGTGGATGTTACACAGCGAGAAGGATATGAAGGTAAATAAAAATAAAGGCAAAGTCGGCGAACGACTTTGCCTTTATTTTTTTACCATTAAAAGTTTTACATTATTGCGCTGTTAATGCGATAAATTCTTCAACATCCTTTTCACAAAGTGCGATTCCTTTTAACCAGAAATCACGCTTTGTAATGTCTTCACCTAAATGCTTCATTGCTAAATCTTCTACAGTCATTACGGCTGTATCACGTAGTAGCGCAATATATTTTTCTTCGAAGCCCATACCTTCTTCTTTCGCCTTTGCATAAATGCTTAGTGAGAATAGGTAACCGAATGTGTATGGGAAGTTATAGAATGGCACACCTGTAATAAAGAAGTGTAGCTTTGTCGCCCAGAAATGTGGGTGTGTTTCACCAAGACCGCCTGCATGTGCCTCACGTTGTGCCTCTTCCATTAATTCATTTAAACGTTTCGAAGACACAACACCTTTTTTACGCTCCTCATAGAAGCGAGTTTCAAACAGGAAACGTGCATGGATATTCATAAAGAATGCCACGGAGCGTTGTACTTTATCTTCAAGTAAAGCGATTTTTTCCTCTTTTGTGCTAGCTTCTTCAACGGCTGCGTCTGCAACAATCATTTCCGCAAATGTTGAAGCTGTTTCTGCTACGTTCATCGCGTAGCCTGTGTTTAATGGGTGAATAGGGCGTAAAGCGTAGCTATGGAATGCATGACCAAGCTCGTGTGCTAATGTTGCTACATTAGACATTGAACCGGAATACGTCATGAAAATACGCGATTGTTGTGCTAACGGGAAGCCTGTGCAGAAGCCACCTGGCTTTTTATTATCACGGTCCTCCGCTTCAATCCAGCCATCTTCAAATGCAGTACGTGAAAATGCTTCTAACTCTGCACCGAAGCGACCAAAATGTTTTAAAATGAAGGCAGCACCTTCTTGATAATCCATTTTTGCTGTTGCCTCTGTTACTGGTGCATCAAAGTCGTACCAATTTAATTTTTCATCGCCAAGCATTTTTGCTTTATGTGTTAAATAGCGTGCGAAGATTTCCTTGCGCTCGCTAATGGCACCCCACATTGCATCAAGCGTTTCTTCCTTCATACGATTAATTGTTAAAGGCTCTTTTAATACATTATCCCAACCACGCTTTTTGTAAACGCTTAAACGGAAGCCTGCTAAATGGTTTAATGTTTTAGCGAAAAATTCCTCACGCTCTGTAAATACTTTTTCAATCGCTTCAAAGGCAGCTTTACGCACCTTAGGGTCTTTGTGTGAGCTTAAGTTATTCGCTTGACCAACAGAAAGCGATTTCACTTCGCCGTCCACTTCAACTTCCACGCGAATATCGCTAATTAATAGGTCATACATTTCGCCCCAAGACCTGTAACCATCTACTGTTAAAGAAGAAATAAGTGCTTCTTCCTCCTCAGATAGCGATTCTTTTGAAGCGTCGCGCCATTCCGTTAAAATGAAAGCAAATGGAGCAAGCTCCTCCGTCGCAACTAATTGTGCAAATGTATTTTCTTTGATTTGACCTACTAGCTGTCGTAGCTTTTCATATGATGGCGCAACCTCTGCATAGAGTGCAGAAATTTTACCTAAAAGCAACATTGCTTCGCGGTCTTTAATATTTTGAGCGTTTAAACAAGATAAAAATGCACCTGCTTGCCCCATATGCTGGCGTACATCCTTCACTTTATCAATTGCCTCAAGTAACCCTGCAGTTTCCGATGCTGTTTGCGGTACAGCAAGTTTACTTACAAATTGCTGTAAGCCCTGTACTAAGGCCGCCGTTTTTTCTAAATGTGCAGCAAATTGTGAAGAACTGCTACCCCCTTCAAAAAATACGTCTAAATCCCATACCTCTGGATAATTCGTTGTCATGAAAAAACCTCCTAAAAACAAATTCTTTTCTATTTTACAAAAATTCCGAACTTATTTCACGCTTTTTTTTCGAATTTCGAAATAATTTTCAAATGAAGAAGAAAAATTAGCTAATAAAAAGTTAAAAAGACGCGCGATTGCGCCTTTCTAACTTCTTTCAGTGGGTGATTGACAAAAGGAGCTCAGTCTAAGTACACAACGACTGAGCAACATCGTGTTCGGCGGATGTGAAGGGAGGTTTGCGATTGATGTATGTCGGGACGGTTTTAGGTTGTCCGCTCAAAAGCAATTACACCGAAGTATAATTGAGATGATTCATAAATTCTTTCTTTTTTGAAGAAGCCTGCGTGCTTTTTCTGTATTAGCAAAATGCCATTTAGATATGGAGTGCAGTGTTTCTTCACCTTTACTTAGCCAAATTTTCGCAGCCATTTCATCGACTTTACTGCTGGCCCCTTTTTGTAGTGTGAATCCAACAAGCTCACTTAATCGGTCCATCTCCTTTAAAAAAGCATAACGAGCTAAAATGGAGGCAGTAGCAACCGCGACATGCAAATTTTCTGCCTTTGTAGAAAATAGTACATTATCGCGAATGATTTCTTGCTCACGCTGAATATGACGATAATAGGTAGCTCTTTCAGCAAACTGGTCGATTAAAATATATTGTGGTTGCTCTGGAGCGATTTTTTTTAAAACATGCCTAATTGCTTGATTGTGCAATAATGCCTTCATTTTTCCTTGGGAATAGCCTTTCGCTTGTAATGTATTATATTTATCATTACGTAGTGTTAAAATACTGTGCGCACAAACCTTCATTAAATCTGGTGCAATTTTCCGCATGAAATCATCTGTTAACAATTTAGAATCCTTCACACCAAGCTCCTGCACAAGAGGAATTTTATCCACTGGGACATAAACAGCCGCTACTGTAATAGGTCCAAAATAATCGCCTGTACCTGTTTCATCTGAGCCGATAACGGATAAAGTAGCAAAGTTTTTCGGTAGCGCATCTCCCTTTGAGGCGATGCCTTTTTCACTTACCTCGGCAGTACCCCAGCGAGCAGCCTCGCGCTCTGCACCATCCCCCTGAAACATTACCTTGCCAGATTTATACACCGTAATCGCTGTATCTGCTAGTTTCGCAGCAAAAACAACACCCGGTGCATTACGTATTACTTTATTCGTAGCATAAAAGCTTTGCACTTCTTGTAGCTTGTCATTTGTTAATAGTAAAACAATATTTGTCATTCCTTCGTTCCCTTCTATGCTCGCTATTTTTATAGCGTGTTTACAAAATATTTATCTGCTTCTCAAAGCGTATCTTAATAGTAAATTAAGAGATTTTCCCAAAAGCAAGCGATGCGTTGCTTTTGATATGCTGCCTTTAGGGAATTTTATTTTTTAATGAAGTAGATGATTTGCTGAGTCGATAACGGAGAATTCCTTTAAGCGTTGCTTCACCTCATTGACAATTTGTTCGTTGAAGCCGCTCAGTTCATCTATTTTTTCAAGCTTTTCCTCTACAGTTAAGCGTGGATTTGTTAATAAAATCCATTGTAATAAATCATCAATTGCATGCTCTGTCTCAAAATAACGGTGGTAATAAATATATGCTCGTTCTAAATAGCTCTCGGCGTGTTGAGCGTTTAACTTTATGCTTTTGGTAAATGAAGCAAATGCCTCATCATATTGCTCCAACTTTTCATAAACTAAGCCAAGATTATAATGAGCATCCCCATTTTCTGAATCAAGCTCTAGGTAGCTTTTTGCATCCTCTAAAGCCTCCTCATACTGTTTTAGCATGAAATGCAGAAGCCCTCTTAACCAATAGAGTTGGGGGTTTTTCGTGTCAATATCTAAACCGCTTGTACATACAGTGATTGCTGTTTCATATTCTTCAAGCTTCATTAAACAGCTCGCACGCTTCTCGTAGAGCCAAATTTCATGTGGGCTAATTTGTTGTGCTGAAGCAAAAGCAGCACTCGCATGTTCCCATAATTCTGTTTCAAAAAAGATATGCCCAAGGGCAATATGATAATAATCCTCTTCCTTTAATTCTGCATCAAGCTCATTTGCCCTGTTTATATCTTCCAATGCCTCATCATAATTGCCTATACAAAAACTTGCATAGCTACGTTTCATATATACGTTTGCTGATTCCTTTAACTGTATTGCGGCTGTATAGGCTTCAATTGCTGCCTCATATTCATTTGCGTCGACAAAAATGGCCCCTCTTTGGATAAAATTTAAGTCATCATCATTCTCAAGTACAATTAATTCGTTGCTAACTTGGAGTGCTTCCTCCAAATCACTTAAGTGATGGTATGCTTCTGTCAGCCAAAAGAGAGAGGTAGGGGATGCAGAAAACGACTCGTGAAGCTTAAGTAAAATTTCCTTCACCTCGTCATAGCGTTCTTGTTCACGATAAAATCGTGCAAGTCCATAATATGGCTCTTCTGTATTATGTCCAATTTCAAATGCCTTTCTGAGAATTTTTTCTGCTTCCTCAAACTCATTATAGGTAGTATATATTTCAGCTAACCTTATATAGAGCCAAATTCTGTTTGGATTTAGACGAATTGCAGTTGAAAACATAATCGCCGCCTTCCAATTACCTAGTGCAGCGTAGATTTGCCCTAATAAAATATAATATTCGGCGTCCTCGTCTAAATCTTTATTTAAGCTTAATGCTTCCTGTAAATCTGTAAGAGCTTCTTCGTAGCATTCTATTTTATAATAGGCAAATGCACGCTTCATTCTTGCCTCACTTTCGTCATTGAGCGCAATTGCCTGACTGTATGCTTCAACAGCTTCCTCAAAACGCTGTAGCTCATCAAGAATTTTGCCGCGTTGAATAAAGTTTACAGTATCATCATCTTCAATATCCAATAAATTACTATTGATATTAATTGCTTCTTCGTATCGTTGTAAACGATAGTAATAATCAGCTAACCAATAGATTGCGATTGGATATGCAGGGAATTTTTCGTTTAGAGTAACTAAAATGCGTAAAGCTTCCTCTTCATTGTTTTGGGCCTGATAAAGTCGTGCCCATTCAAAGTATGGTTCTGATGATTCAGCATTGATTAAAATCGCTTTTTTTAACATGTCTTCAGCATACGACCATAAACCGACATAACGATAAAGGCGCGCTAATGGTAAATGAAAGTCGAAGTGGTTGCGAATAGAGTCGCGCAGCTTCGTATACGCAGAATGATTATAGTTTGCACGTTCAAGAAAGGCGGAAAGGCCTTTATCTTGCTCTGCTTCAAATTGCAGTAATAGCTCTCTGCCTTTTTCTAAGCTAATAATTGCCTTTTCGAATTCACCTAGCTCTTCAAATGAAAGACCAAGCTCTAAATAATAATGGGGCAGGGCACGATTCCAGTCCTCGACTAAGTATTGCAAAATATTTGCAGCCTCTTTATAATCCCGCATATCCACATAAGCGCGGGCAAGTTCATAATAAGTGGAGAATTGCGAATGGTCATCCTCGCGCTTAATCGTTTCATTGAAATCAGTTATCGCATCCTCATAATTTTGTAGCGCACTTTTCGCTAATCCACGATTATACCAATATAAGCTAGTTTCAGGGCTTAAACGAATCGCTTCATCTAAATCAAAAAGCGCATCCTCGTTCTTGTCGATTTCAAACAGTATATTTGCACGCTTCGAATGGGCGTATGCTGATTTAGCTTTTTCAATAACGAGTGTAAGTAGCTCAATCGCCTCAGATGTGAATTCAAACTCCTCATAAAGAAAATGAATTGCATCGATTAGCTCCTCCTCGATATTGATGTCATTTGCATCAATTGTAAGAGCAGTTGCAAGGGTATTTCTTGCCTCCTTGTGGTTATTTAGCTTTATAAGAAGCAGTGCTCGATAGACATAAAGAAAAATAAGCTGTTTATGCTCACCATCTAGAAATTGTGCAATCGCTTTTTCGGTAATTGTAGCTGCTACTTCAAGCTCCTCGGCCATTGTATGGAAATAAGCTTTATATATGTATGCCATTGAAACGCTGCTTTGTTCAATAAGGCCGTTTATAATTTTGTAAGCTTCTTTTTGCTCCTGAAGCTTGTATAATAGTTTTGCCACGAGGATTTTGTCATCATCGTTTAATTTATTGATTCCGATTTTGCGAAAATGCTTTACTGCTTCAATAAGCTCGCCGTTTTCGTAATAGAGATGAGCGAGTTCAAGCTGTTCTGCTTTTTTAGTCATTGTTATTAAACTCTCCTTAATGAAATATATAATGGTAGATTTATTAGTTATAATATCATCATTCAACAAAATTTTATATTTTTTCCAGTCGCCATAAATTGTCACTATCCACGCAGCTAAAACATATTCTCCCGCGGTTACTCGTAGCAGGGAATATAGCTGAGCTAAGTTAAATATATCATTTGGCGTGATTCCAAAGCACAACAAAACCTCTAAAATATTGACACAACTGCATTTCTGTCAGTCTATTGTTGTATTATACAATGTAAAAATGGTATGATATGTAGTATGAAAATTGCAGAAAATCGAACAGGAATTGCATTATGCCATCTAAATTAATGCTTCAAACGATACTGTATGAAGCGAGATTCATTATTGGCTACCTGCTGGCGTTGCCTATGCTTTTGGGAGGAATTACTTTGGCTGAACAAGAAAAAAATCGAATTTCAGTTGAAATTTATGGTCGTACATATAAAATGGTTGGTACGGAATCGACGGGGCATATGCGATTAGTTGCTTCCATTGTAGACGATAAAATGCGTCAAATAAGTGCACATAATCCAACATTAGATAGCACCAGACTAGCAGTACTTACAGCGGTTAATTCTGTACATGAATTATTACAACTGAAAGCGCAAGTCGAGGCGCTTGAAGAAGAAGTGAAAAGGTTAAAGGGTTGAAGTAAATGCTAGATATTATTTTATTAATCGTATTATTACTAAGTTGTATTATTGGTGCGAAGCGTGGCTTTATCGTTCAAATCATTCATTTAGGAAGCTTTTTAATTGCGCTTATTGTAGCCTATATTTATTATAAACCACTAGCGCAAAAATTTGTGCTATGGGTTCCATATCCGGGCTTCACAGAAGATGCGACGATGACATTAGTGCTAGATACATTAGATGTGGATCGTACGTTTTATCGCGTTATTGCTTTTGCACTTATTTTCTTTATCGTGAAATTAATTTTACAAATTATCGGTTCAATGTTTGATTTTTTAACGTATTTGCCAATACTCGGTCCAATCAATCGTTTATTAGGTGCAATATTAGGCTTCATCGAATTTTATTTCATTATTTTTATTGCGCTTTATGTTTTTGCATTATTGCCATTGGAAGTAATCCAAAATGTGCTGAATAAATCGATTTTAACTGGATTAATTCTTGAGCATACACCAGTAGTAACGCAAATGTTCCAAAACTGGTGGTATATTTACACACAATGATATGTTGATATTCGTTCAATTGATAATGACAAAAGGTGAAATAACACTTGCTAAGGGTGGAGCCTCTCTCGACAAATGAGGGAGGCTTTTCTTAAGGAGAGAGAAGCATGAACAAAAAAATAATTATTCGTACGCTTGAAAAAATAGCATTATATTTAGAGCTGCAGGGAGAAAATCCGTTTAAAGTATCGGCATTTCGCAAAGCAGCAGCTGCGCTAGAAACGGATGAGCGCAGCTTGAGTGAAATAGAGGATATTACAGCCATTAAAGGGATTGGCAAAGGAACAGCGGCTGTTATCGAGGATTTACTGGAAAATGGCCGGTCTACTGTTTTGCAGGAGCTAGAGCAGGCAGTACCAAAAGGGTTAATTCCTCTAATGAAAGTGCCGGGCTTAGGGGGGAAGAAGCTAGCGAAGCTATATCAAGAGTTAGGCATTACTGATGCCCAGTCATTGCTACAGGCATGTGAAGCAGGACAGGTGCAAGCATTAGCGGGCTTTGGAGCGAAAACGGAGGAAAAAATAAAAAAAGAACTTGAGAATTTTGGCTCTCGCGCAGAAAGATTGCCAATTTGGCAGCTTGAACCTGTCGTACTTGAAATAAATGAATTGCTAGAAAACATTGCCGAGGTGGAACGATTTTCAGTTGCTGGTAGCTATAGACGTACGAATGAAACAAGTAAGGATGTTGACTTCATTGTTGCAACATCATCACCTGTAGCGGTGCGAGAGGCTATTTTAGCTCAGCTCGTTATTTTAGAAGTTGTTGCGGCAGGAGAAACGAAGGTTTCTGTTATATTGGACCGTGACGAGCCTGTTAGTGTCGACTTTAGGCTTGTGAATATGAAGGAATATGCAACAGCCTTGCATCATTTTACAGGCTCGAAGGACCATAATGTACGCATGCGTCAACTTGCAAAATCGCAAGGGAAAAAGATTAGTGAGTATGGGGTGGAGCAGTCCGATGGCACAATCGAAACATTTAGCTCAGAGCAGGAATTTTTTGCACACTTTAATTTACCTTTTATTCCACCTGCTGTACGTGAAAATGGCAAGGAATTGGAGCGCTTAGAGGAGCTAGAGCAATTAGTACAATTACCGCATATTGTAGCGGATTTACACTTGCATACGACATGGTCTGACGGTGCACATTCCGTTGCAGAAATGGGACAGGCTTTAGTCGAAAAAGGCTATCAATATGCGGTTGTTACAGATCATTCACAATATTTAAAGGTGGCGAATGGTCTTACACCAGAGCGTTTAACAAAACAAAAGACCGAAATTGAGCAATTTAATGCTGAGCACTCAAATTTCCGTTTATTTAAAGGGACTGAGATGGATATATTGCCAGATGCGACATTGGATTTCTCGGATGATGTGTTGCGTGAGTTGGATTTTGTCATTGCTTCCATTCATTCAAGCTTTACACAGTCGCAAAGTAAAATTATGGAGAGACTTTATACTGCAATTACAAATCCATATGTCCATATGATTGCACATCCAACAGGTCGTATCGTAGGACAGCGTGGCGGTTATAATCCTAATATTCCTCAGCTAATAGATTGGGCTGCAGAGCACGGTAAAATACTTGAATTAAATGCTAACCCATACCGTTTAGATTTATGTATTGAGCATTTACAGCTAGCGACGGAGAAAAATGTACCGATTGCTATTAATACAGATGCCCATGCAATCGAGCATTTACGCTTTATGGAAATCGGCGTTCAATATGCACAAAAGGCATGGCTCAAAAAGGAATTAATCGTTAATACATGGTCAATCGAACAATTTGAAGCATTTATTCACCGTCATAAATAAGGTAAAAATTTAATTGAGAAACAGGGGGTGTTTTTCATGATTGAACAACGAGCATTGAAAACACTAGAATTTGATAAAATACGACAGCAGGTAGCGCAGTATTGTACATCCTCAATTGGGAAGTCTGCGATTCAGGAGCTAGTACCTGAAACGGATTTTGAAGCAGTGGTCGCACTGTTGGAGGAAATGGATGAGGGACTATCGATTTTACGCGTAAAAGGCAATGTGCCGATGGGGGGCATTTTTGATGTTCGTCCACATGCTAAGCGTGCACAAATTGGCGGTATGCTCTCACCGATGGAGTTAATGGAAATTGCTAGTACGATTCGAGCAAGTCGCATTTTGCGTAACTTTATAGAAGACATTGAAGCAGACGAAGAGATAGCGATTGCGCATTTCGTGGAGCGCAAGGAACAAATGCCAGTGTTAACGGCTTTGCAGCATGAAATTAATGATTGTATTGATGAAAATGGTGCGGTGCTTGATTCTGCGAGTGTAACATTGCGTACGATTCGTCAGTCTTTGCGTGCAGAGGAAGCGAAGGTGCGCCAAAAACTAGAAAGCTTAACGCGTGGTGCAAATGCAGCAAAGATGCTATCTGATTCTATTATTACCATTCGAAATGATCGTTTTGTTATTCCTGTGAAGCAGGAGTATCGCTCACATTACGGTGGAATCGTCCATGACCAATCCTCGTCTGGACAAACATTATTTATTGAGCCAGATGCTGTTGTCCAAGCAAATAACGAGGTACAGCGTTTAAAAGTGAAGGAACAGGCAGAGGTTGAGCGAATTTTACTTGTTTTAACTGCTAAAGTTGAAGAGGTGGGGCATGATTTATTTGTCCTTGTACAGCTGCTTGGAGAGATGGATGTTATTTTGGCAAAGGGGAAATATGGTCAAGCGAATAAGTGTACAATGCCAAAAGTGAATGCGGATGGCTATATTCGCTTAGTGCGTGCAAGACACCCACTATTGCCGATTGATGAGGCCGTAGCAAATACGATTGAATTTGGTCGTGATGTAACGGCGATTGTCATTACGGGTCCAAATACAGGCGGTAAAACCGTCACATTAAAAACGGTTGGTTTATGTACGTTAATGGCGCAATCAGGTTTACCTGTACCAGCGCTTGATGGCTCAGAGCTCGCAATTTTTGAGCAGATTTTCGCTGATATTGGAGATGAACAGTCGATTGAGCAATCACTCTCGACATTTTCCTCACATATGGTGAATATTGTTGATATATTAAGTAAATTTGATGATAAATCACTAGTGCTTTTTGATGAGCTTGGTGCTGGTACTGACCCACAAGAGGGGGCAGCACTTGCGATTGCCATTTTAGACGAAGTCGTAGATTATGGCGCACGCGTAATGGCAACAACTCATTATCCAGAATTAAAGGCATATGGCTATAACCGTCCAAGTGTAGTAAATGCGAGTGTAGAATTTGATGTTGAAACATTAAGTCCTACGTATCGATTATTAATTGGCGTACCGGGCCGTTCAAATGCTTTTGAAATTTCTACAAGACTTGGCTTGAAAAAGGCAATAATCGACCGTGCTAAATCGTTTACAGGAACAGACCGCCATGAGGTGGAATCGATGATTGCTTCTTTAGAAGAAAGCCGTGTTCGCTCAGAGCGTGAAGCCGAGGAAGCACATGGTTTATTGGAAGAGGCAAGTTATTTACATGAGCAGCTAACGGAGCGCATTCGCACATATGATGAGAAAAGAGAAAGTCTAGAAAAGAAAGCGAAAGAAAAGGCTCGTAAAATTGTTGATGAGGCAAAGCGTGAAGCAGAGGTCATCATTGAAGAGCTTCGCGAAATGAAAAGAAATGCAGCTAGTGCTGTCAAAGAGCATGAGTTAATTGACGCGAAAAAACGCTTAGAGGACACAGCTCCGCAGGATAATAAAGTACTACAAAAAGTAGCAGCCGAGCGCAAGCGGGCTCAAAATTTAGCTGTTGGTGACGAAGTAAAGGTTATAAGCTATGGTCAAAAGGCTGTTTTATTGGAAAAAGCGTCGAATGATGAGTGGGTTGTTCAAATTGGTATTTTAAAAATGAAGCTACCTGAATCAGATTTAGAATATGTTAAACCCGAAAAAGAATCACAAACGCGCCAAATGGCTAATGTTAAAAACCGCGGTAGCCTCGTAAAGCTAGAATTAGATTTGCGTGGTGAGCGCTATGAGGACGCGCTTATTCGTACAGAAAAATATTTAGATGACGCATTGCTTGCTAATTATCCGCGTGTTTCCATTATTCATGGAAAAGGGACAGGGGCATTGCGCCAAGGCATTCAAAGCTATTTAAAGGGGCATAAGCGTGTGAAATCATTCCGCTACGGCGAAGCAGGAGAAGGCGGATTCGGTGTGACAGTTGTAGAATTGAAATAGAGGGGGACAGCTTATGTTAGCATCAGCATTTTGGCAACATCCTTTAGTAGAAACAGCGGGTTATTTTAGCGTTGTTGTACTTTGTCTAGTCGTATCAATGGTGTTATTTGAAGTTGTAACGAAGTATAAGAACTGGGAAGAAATAAAAAAGGGCAATGTGGCAGTAGCGCTTGCAACTGGTGGGAAAATTCTGGGTATTTGTAATATTTTCCGCTACTCTATTGAGCGTCATACAACGTTAATGGAGATGCTCGGTTGGGGCTTATATGGCTTTATATTACTTATTTTCGCCTATTTTTTATTTGAATTTTTAACACCACTCATTAAAGTGGATGAGGAAATTGCTAAGGACAATCGTTCTGTCGGCTTTATTTCCTGTACAATTTCGGTTGGCCTATCATTTGTTATCGGGGCAAGTATTGCGTAGGAGTGTTGTGAAATGGAGAAATTAGCAAAGGTGCTAATGGTTGTCTGTGTCGCATTTATTGCGGTAGGCATTTATTATATGTTGACGAGATAGGGAAAGGGCGTCCAAAAGCCGTGCATTTGCTGGCGTTTTGGACGCTTGCGATGCTGTTTTTCAAAAGTGTTCATTTAGCTGGATGGCAAGGGAACTTTTGAATAATAAAAGAAACACGAGGTTCAGCGAATTAAGAAGGCCTTTTTCAAAAAGGACAAAAAGTCAATTTGCCACAAAGAATGTGTGGTGTGAGTTGGCTTTTTTACTTCTTGTTATAAAACGATATTCATTTTTCTAATGTAAGGTTATTTAATTATTATTGAAAGGCTGTCTATTCGCAGATTGAAATGGAGGTGGCACTACTCCAGTGGGAAAAGCGGAGGCTTCAACCGTAACGGAAATCAACGTTTAATTAAGCATTCGCTATAATTTTTCCCTTAAAGATATTAAAACCCCTCTAGCTACATAAGATATAGGAAGAAATAAATTGCATATTCGAGCGAAATTTGAAAAGAATAACAAAAAACCATTTGTAAACGCATTCATTTTTCACTATAATGATTGTTAATAGAATATGAATAATATACTAGGTGAAGGGGAGAGTGTCATGACAGAGAAGGTGTGGTTAAAGAAGTATCCCGAGGAAATTCCGCATGAAATCGAATTACCAGCAATGCCAGTACAGCAATTTTTAACGGAAGCTTACAATGAGTATCCTGATAAAATAGCGGTGCATTTCATGGGAAAGGAATTAACATATAAGGAGCTTTATGAATCAGCTTTGAAGTTTGCCAACTATTTACGTTCTCTAGGGGTGGAGAAAGATGACCGTGTTGCGGTAATGTTGCCAAACTGCCCACAAGCTGTTATCGCTTATTATGGTACGATGTATGCAGGTGGTATTGTTGTTCAAACAAATCCGCTTTATACCGAACGTGAGCTTCAATATCAAATGGCTGATTCCGGTGCTAAAGTACTTTTAGTAATGGATATTTTATATCCGCGAGCGATGAAGATTATAAAAGAAACCGCTTTAGAAAATGTCATTGTAACCGGTATTAAAGATTATTTACCATTCCCGAAAAATTTAGTTTATCCTTTTATTCAAAAAAAGCAGTATGGCTTTAGTGTAAAGGTAGAGCACAGTGGTACGAACCATCTCTTTACACATATCATGCAATCCAGCTCACCACAGCCTATTGCTCTCGACTTTGATTTTGAACAAGATATTGCTTTATTGCAATATACAGGGGGAACAACGGGGTCACCAAAAGGTGTTATGCTAACACATAAAAACTTAATTGCTAATACGAAAATGTGTGATGCATGGATGTATCAAAGCGATGAAGGAAACGAAGTCATTTTAGGTATATTGCCATTTTTCCATGTATACGGTATGACGACTGTATTAATTTTAGCGGTTATGATGAAGAGCAAAATGGTGCTATTACCGAAATTTGATGCTGAGCAAGCGCTAAAAACGATTGATAAGCAAAAGCCAACACTGTTCCCAGGTGCACCTACGATGTATATTGGCTTATTGAACCAGCCGAATATCGAAAATTATGATCTTTCTTCAATTAAAGCATGTTTAAGTGGCTCCGCTCCACTGCCTGTTGATGTGCAAGAGAAATTTGAAAAAATTACTGGTGGAAAGCTTGTTGAAGGCTATGGCTTAACAGAAACATCTCCAGTAACGCATGCCAACTTCATATGGCATGAGCGAGTTGTTGGCTCAATTGGAGTACCATGGCCCAACACAGATGCAATTATTTTGCGCGGAGGCGATTATGAGCCATTACCACCAGGGGAGATTGGCGAAATTGCGGTAAAGGGTCCGCAAGTGATGAAGGGCTACTGGAATCGCCCTGAGGAAACAGCAATGTCATTTTATGATGGTTGGTTTTTAACAGGTGATTTAGGCTATATGGATGAAAACGGTTATTTCTATGTGGTTGACCGTAAAAAAGATATGATTATCGCAGGTGGCTTTAATATTTATCCACGTGAAATAGAGGAAGTATTATATGAACATGAAGCAATACAAGAATGTGTAGTGGCAGGTATTCCTGACCCATATCGTGGTGAAACAGTAAAGGCATATGTTGTATTAAAAGAGGGCTATTCAGTAAGCGAGGAGCAATTGGACGAATACTGCCGTAAAAGTTTAGCTGCCTTTAAAGTACCCCGTCATTATGAATTCCGAAAAGAGCTGCCAAAAACAGCAGTCGGAAAAATTTTACGCCGCTCATTAATTGACGAAGAAAAGCAAAAGCTAGCTGTGAAAGAAGCATAAGAAAATGTTGGATTAGCTACTTGACACATAGTACAATAAATAATAATATAAAAACATGAATGAATAGTCATTCATGTTTTTGTTTTGGATAATCAGCAGATGAATTCAAAGCATAATTGATTTTTTACTGGTGGTGATAAACATGAAGCGCAATAAGCCAAAATATAAACAAATTATTGATGCTGCTGTTATTGCAATTGCTGAAAATGGCTACCATCAGGCACAAGTTTCTAAAATTGCCAAACAAGCTGGCGTGGCGGACGGAACAATTTATCTTTATTTTAAAAATAAAGAGGACATTTTAATTTCTGTCTTTCAAGAAAAGATGGTCGTATTCGTTGAAAATTTGCAAGAAATTTTAAAAAGTGGTGAAACCTCTTCGGAGAAATTATGCCGAATGATTGAAAGCCATTTTTCAGTATTGGCAAGTGATCATCATCTAGCTACAGTAACACAATTAGAATTGCGTCAATCCAACAAGGAAATCCGCTTAAAAATCAACGCGATTTTAAAGGAGTATCTAAAGCTCCTCGATGAAATTCTAATCGAGGGCATGGTATCAGGCGAATTTAATTCTGCAATGGATGTGCGAGTAGCACGTCAAATGGTATTCGGTACAATAGATGAAATTACAACAACTTGGGTGATGAACGACTATCGCTATAATTTACTTGAACAAGCGCCAAAAGTGCAGCAATTACTACTGCATGGCTTAAAAGCTTAAAGGGGTGTATGGGAGAATGGAATATCTCAATTGGACAATAGACGAAGGGGTAGCGATTGTAACGATTCAGCGCCCACCCGCTAATGCCTTATCACGAGGAATGATTGCCGAAGTGAATGAATTACTCGATAAGGTAGAGCAAGATGACAATGTACGTGTTATCGTGCTGCACGGTGAAGGTCGCTTTTTCTCTGCGGGTGCAGATATTAAAGAGTTTACAGAAGTATCATCAGGTGCAGAATTTGCTAAATTAGCCGTGCATGGACAAAATGTGTTTGAGCGATTGGAAACATTCCCGAAACCAGTTATTGCGGCAATTCATGGCGCAGCATTAGGCGGTGGGTTAGAGCTTGCGATGGGCTGTCATTTACGCTTTGTGACAGAGGGGGCAAAGCTAGGGCTACCAGAGCTACAGCTTGGCTTAATTCCAGGCTTTGCTGGGACACAGCGCTTGCCGCGTTATGTCGGGTTTGCAAAGGCGGCAGAAATGCTGTTTACATCTGAGCCAATCACTGGAACAGAGGCTGTCCAGTGGGGATTAGCAAATCAAGCATTTACGGATGAAGAATTATTACCAAAAACACTTGAAATTGCGAAGAAAATTGCAAAGAAAAGCCCTGTTGCGCTTAAGGCGGCAATTGCTATGCTGCAATATGCTAAAACGGCATCGTTCTACGAAGGTGCAGCAGCAGAGGCAGAAAGCTTTGGCACAGTTTTCGTATCAGAAGATGCAAAAGAAGGAATACAAGCATTTATTGAAAAACGTCAACCAGTTTTTAAAGGTAAATAATAAATAAGCTTTCGGAGGTCTGTAAAATGAATATTTATGTATTAGTAAAACGCACGTTCGACACAGAGGAAAAAATCGTTGTAGCAGGTGGCGAAATCCAAGAGGATGGCGCTGAGTTTATCATTAATCCGTATGATGAATACGCAATTGAAGAAGCGATTCAAAAACGCGATGCATTAGGCGGGAAAGTAACAGTAATAACAATTGGTGGAGAAGATGCCGAGAAGCAGCTGCGCACAGCATTAGCGATGGGGGCAGATGAAGCGGTATTAATCAATACAGAAGATGATTTAGACGAGTTAGATCAATATACATCAGCTTATATTCTAGCAGAATATTTAAAAGATAAAGAGGCAGATTTAATTTTGGCAGGGAATGTTGCGATTGATGGCGGCTCTGGTCAAGTAGGACCCCGCTTAGCCGACCTTTTAGGCATCAACTATGTAACGACAATTACAAGCTTAGAAATCGATGGCACAAACGTGAAAATCGTGCGTGATATCGAAGGGGACTCAGAAGTATTAGAAACTTCATTACCTTTATTAGTAACAGCTCAACAAGGTCTAAATGAGCCACGCTACCCATCTTTACCAGGTATTATGAAAGCAAAGAAAAAGCCATTAGAAGAGCTTGAGCTTGATGACTTAGATATCGATGAAGATGATGTAGAAGTAAAAGTGGAAACAGTAGAAATCTACTTACCGCCACAAAAAGCGGCAGGACGCATTTTAGAAGGCGAATTACAAGCGCAAGTTAAAGAGCTTGTAAACTTACTACACACAGAAGCGAAAGTTGTCTAATTTTCGGTCATAACAAAGGTAACGGAGGGAATAGCATGTCAAAAAAAGTGTTAGTATTAGGGGAAGTTCGTGAAGGAAGCCTACGTAACGTATCGTTCGAGGCAATTGCGGCAGCAAAGCAAATCGCTGACGGTGGGGAAATCGTTGGTGTATTAATTGGGGATGCAGTAGCGGATGTAGCAAATGAGTTAGTAGCATATGGTGCAGACCGCGTTGTAACAGTTGAACATCCACACTTAAAATCATATACATCAGATGGTTATAGCCAAGCATTTATGGCTGTTGTAGGTGAAGAAAGCCCAGAGGCAATCGTTTTCGGTCATACGGCATTAGGGAAAGATTTATCGCCAAAAATCGCCTCTAAATTGCAATCGGGTCTTGTATCAGATGTAACGGAAATCGAAGGTGCTGGCGATAGCGCATTATTTATCCGCCCAATTTACTCTGGAAAAGCATTTGAAAAAGTAAAAGTAAAAGAGGGCATCGTGTTCGTAACGATTCGTCCAAACAATATCGCACCGCTTGCTAAAGACGCAGGCCGCTCAGGTAATGTATCCTCATTAGCTGTTGAAATTACAAATTTACGTACAATTATTAAAGAAGTTGTACGCAAATCAGCAGAGGGTGTTGATTTATCAGAGGCGAAAGTAGTTGTTGCTGGTGGTCGTGGTGTGAAGTCTGAAGAGGGCTTCGAGCCATTAAAAGAGCTTGCTAATTTATTAGGTGGCGCAGTAGGGGCTTCACGTGGTGCATGTGATGCAGAATACTGTGATTACTCTTTACAAATCGGTCAAACAGGTAAAGTCGTAACACCAGACCTTTACATTGCTGCAGGTATTTCGGGCGCAATCCAACATTTAGCTGGTATGTCAAACTCGAAAGTAATTGTTGCAATCAATAAAGACCCAGAAGCAAATATTTTCAAAGTAGCAGACTACGGTATCGTCGGCGACCTATTCGAAGTTGTACCGATGTTAATTGAAGAATTTAAAGCGTTGAAGGCGAACGCCTAATAAAGAGGCTGTAGGGGAAACACTTCCCTACAGCTATTTGCATTTTATTGATTTGAATTGTTTTGACGTTTTAAAAATTCTTGTACTTCTGCAAAATCTGGACCTGCATACATTAAATATACATATAATCCATAGGGCGTATATTCGGCTTTTATTATATGGGACGTTTCACTTGAATAAATGAAACGAGTATCATTATTCGTAAATTTTGTTCCATTATAATGAGTAAATACTTCATCAAAACGCCTTTCATCTACCCCCATAAGGATGAGAGATTTTAATTTCCCCTGTACAAAATAAAATCTCGCATCGCCTTCATAATCTAATATAAGATCAGCATTATTGCCATCCTCAAAAAATTCAGTAGTATAATTTTCACCTAAAGTTTCCATTAGTTTTGATGGAGAATCGCCTAACGTGATACCATGTAAATAAAATAAGCCTTGCTCCTCATAAAATATGGGTTCAGTGAGGTCGACTTTTGTGGCATGTTTATCAATTATAAACATCTGATTGACGATAAAAAGAATAGAGCTGATTGTTAAAATGGCACTTAGCATAATAAATCTCCATTTATATATGGGCTTTTGTGGACCTCTTTCTATCTCTTGTAAAACATTATGCATCACACGTTGTTTAATGGCTTGTAAGTCTTTTATTTCAGTAGGTGTATAGTTATTCATTTAAAAGCACCTCCCATTGAATATCCTTCAATTTATTCTTTAATAGCTCTTTGCCCCTTCTTAATCGCGTTTTTACCGTACTTTCTGGAATAAACAAAATACTTGCTATATCTTTAATATTCATTTCATTAAAATAAAAATAAATGAGTACCTCTCTTTGTTTTAATGGTAATTCAAGGATTGCCTCTGCTACTATAGCTTCTTCATCTTTTCTTACTAATTCATCTGGCTCCATTTTACTAGTCGAGGGGAAAATTTTATTTTGCAGTTGTACTTTTTTATAAGACCAACTTCTTAAGTAATCCTTGCTTTTATTTGCTGTCATCTTATATAAATAAGCTTGTAATTGTCCACGTTCTTCATATTTATCTGGATGATGATATATTTTAATAAATACTTCCTGTACAATATCTTCGGCTACTTGGCGATCTTTTACGTAGTAATATGCTAATCGTATTAAGGATTCTGTATAGAGATTCATTATTTCTTTTAAATTGTGAATAGTTAACAAGTATCGCACCCCTTTCTTTATATGTTAAACGATTCTTAATACAAGAAAGTTTGGGTATTTTTTATTTTGTGCTATTGAAATTTAAGTGCTTACTATAAAACTGAACTGGAAACATTCGGTTTTTGTAAATTTTCTTAAGTTTTTACTAGTCATATTACTTTGAAAGTAGGTGATTATGTTAATGGATACTATTACACTTAGATCTCTGCAACAGGCTGATTTCCCCTATGTATTAATATGGAGCAAAGACCCAGAGTTTTGTGCGGCAAATGGCTGGGAAATAGAGCGCCAAGAGGCTGATCTCGCTGCATGGTGGGAGCGCTGCTTACATATAAATAGCCCGTCGTTTATTCGCCTTGGAATTGAATATAAAGGAATACTTATTGGCTACGCAGATTTAGCTGAAATACATGACCAGCAAGCGGAAATTGGAGTAGCGATTGGGGATAGGAGTCTTTGGGGGATCGGGCTAGGCACGAAAGTGGTTAAACAGCTTATAGATTATGGCGCTGATAATTTGAATATTACAATATTCAAAGGGGAAACACATGCGACAAATCTTCGCTCACAAAACATGTTGCAGAAACTTGGCTTTAAAGAAATCAGTCGCATAGGTAGTGAGCTGTATTGCAATGAAGAAGTGACATTGGTTCAATATCAATACAGTATTTACTAAGCAAATAAAAGGACAAGACTAATATGAGCAATTCACTGTTATTGGTATTTTAAACATGCTATACTACAGGCAGATGTTAGTGAAGGAGGCTATTTAAAATGGCAATTATACAAGCAACAGATCAAAACTTTGCACAAGAAATCGCTAATGGCGTTGTTCTTGTAGATTTTTGGGCAACATGGTGTGGCCCATGTAAAATGATTGCACCTGTTCTAGAGGAATTGGATGCAGAAATCGGTAACGATGTGAAAATTGTCAAAGTAGATGTTGATAACAACCAAGTGACAGCAGCAGAGTACCAAATTATGTCGATTCCGTCATTACTATTATTTGTAGATGGCGAATTAAAAGCGAAAACAGCTGGTTTCCAACCGAAAGAAGCTTTAATCGACTTTATCGATTCAAACAAATAATGAGAAAAAAGGTGTCCGAAAAGTATTATCTTTTCGGACACCTATAGCTTATATGTTAAATATTTGCTGAAAACTATTGTTCCTGCCGATAGTAACACACTATCCTCATCGCAAAGGGGGCGTCCAAAAAAGAATTTTCGGGCGCCCCCTTCGTGATGATAACGCTATATGACAAAGTATAGGTGATAAATGATGAATGAGATTATTCAAAACAAACTAGCTATTTTACCAGATGAGCCAGGCTGCTACTTAATGAAGGACCGACAGGGAACGGTGATTTATGTAGGTAAGGCAAAAATATTAAAAAACCGTGTTCGCTCTTATTTTTCGGGGACACATGATGGTAAAACACAGCGCCTAGTCAGTGAAATTGAGGATTTTGAATATATCGTTACAGCTTCTGACTTAGAAGCCTTAATGCTAGAGTTAAACTTAATCAAGCAATACGATCCAAAATATAATATTATGCTGACAGATGATAAAACGTATCCGTATATAAAAATTACAAATGAAAAATACCCGCGCATTTTAACGACGCGTAAAATTAGCAAAGATAGGGCAAAATATTTCGGTCCATATCCGAACGCTTATGCGGCGAATGAAACGCGCAAACTTTTAGACCGCATTTATCCGCTAAGAAAATGTGCGCAACTGCCAGCCCAAGTATGCTTATATTACCATTTGGGACAATGTTTAGCACCCTGCGTAAAGGAAATTGAACCGCAAATTTATCGTGAAATGGCAGAGGAAATTGCTAAATTTTTAAATGGTGATTATGTCGAAGTGAAGCAAAGTTTAGAGCGTCAAATGTATGAAGCGGCAGAACAGCTACAATTTGAAAGAGCAAAGGAATTTCGCGACCAAATTACGCATATCGAGGCGATTATGCAAAAGCAAAAAATTATAACGAAAGATTTATCAAATCGAGATGTATTTGGCTATGCAGTGGAAAAAGGCTGGATGTGTGTGCAAGTACTGTTTGTGCGACAAGGAAAATTAATCGAGCGCGATGTTTCTATTTTTCCAATTTATCGTGACCCAGAAGAGGAATTTTTAACATTTGTCGGTCGCTTTTATGAGGAAACGAAGCATTTAAAGCCGAAGGAAATATTTATTCCTTCTACAATTGATGAAAAATTGCTCGAAAGCTTACTTGAAGTCCGCGTGGTAATTCCAAAGCGCGGAGCCAAAAAAGAGCTAGTGGATATGGCGATGAAAAATGCTGAGATTGGAATACATGAAAAATTCCAGCTAATCGAAAGACAGGAAGTACGTACTGTCGGCGCTTGTGAGGCGCTAGGTGAGGCGATGGGTATTGCTTCGCCATTGCGTATTGAAGCGTTTGATAATAGCCATATGCATGGAGCTGATGCTGTTTCTGCAATGGTTGTTTTCATTGATGGCAAGCCTGCCAAGAAAGAATATCGTAAATATAAGCTAAGAGAAACAGCAAGCCATGACGATTATGGTGCGATGCAGGAAGTTATTCGTCGTCGCTATACGCGCGTGTTAAAGGAAAATTTGCCGCTGCCTGATTTAATCGTTATCGATGGTGGTAAAGGGCAGATGGAGGTTGCGCGTGAAGTGATTGAGGATGAGCTTGGCTTGTATATTCCAATCGCAGGGCTCGCGAAGGATGAAAAACACAACACATCACAGCTTTTATTTGGTGATCCACCAGTGCCAATTGTGTTAAAGCGGACAAGTGATAGCTTCTATTTGCTACAGCGCATTCAGGATGAAGTACACCGCTTTGCTATTACATTTTTACGTCAGCAGCATGGCACAAATGCCATTAAATCAGTACTTGATAATATTGAAGGTATTGGACCGAAGCGCAAGCAACAGCTATTAAAGGCATTTGGCTCAGTAAAGAAAATTCGCGAAGCAACTGTTGAGGAGCTGGCAGCACAGCGCATTCCACAGGCGCTAGCGGAAAAAATTTATACGTATTTTCAAGAGGAAGCAAAGAAGAAGAGCGAGTAGTAGGGAGTGCTTTTAACTATTAAGGAATTGAGAAGATGTTGGAATCGCAAATAAAAGCGAGATTTTTATTATTTCATTGTAACTCCTCTATTACAAAGAGAGCGTCCAAAATGCCGGCTATGCACGGCTTTTTGGACGCTCTTTACTTAATTACTTCCTTTAAATCTGATTTTAATTGAAACTGAACAAGTTGCTTTTTGCTATTTTTTTCATCATAGCATTCTGTTAAAAAGCCAATTTGATGTTGTAGCTGCTGCGCTAAAAAACCTGCTTCAAGGCGGAAGCAGCGGCTATCGAATCTTAAAATATCGGCATCGCCTGTCAAAATATATGTACGGCTATCTTTCGTTTCTTTTTCTAGTGTTAATGTTCCCCAGCCGGCCTCCTTGAAAAAAGCGGCTGCTTCTTCCATTGAAAAAAGTGGAAACTTTCGAGCTATTTCTTTGCCTGACCAATAAAGCACATCTTCTTCATGCTTTCCTAATATAGAGGACAGTACATAATCACGTATAATTTCATAGCCGAATGTAGGGATCATCTTTGTATTACCGGTTTCCATTGATAAAAACCTCTTTCTAAATTTTCTTCTATTCATTTGAATTGTGCAAAAAAATGACAATACGCAACAAAAAAATGCATAAACCAGCAAAAAAAATACTTAAAGAGAGAAAGGAATTATTGCAAGCTACCTTGACGCTCTAGTAGGTTGAGAGTACAATGAACATGTCATAATATTGTACCATGATGAAATGCGCAGTCAATGGACAACGTTTACAATTTCGTGACGACCTGACTTGCGTATTTTAAGTACTAAGGGGGGTAACAGTCTTGTCAAAAGATCGTGAGTTTTTATGGCGCCGCTTACATTCTCTATTAGGTATTATTCCAGTAGGTCTGTTTTTGGTGTTCCACTTATCTTTGAACTTCACTGCAGTTGGTGGTGAAGATACTTACAATAGCGCAACTGGAATGATGGAGTTAGTTCCACATGCACTATTGCTAGTAATGGAATGGGTAATCATTTATATTCCATTAATGTTCCATGCTTTCTACGGAGTGTATATTGCATTCACAGCAACGAATAATACGTCACGCTTCAGTACGTTTCGTAACTGGGCATTCCGTCTTCAACGTATGACGGGTATTTTCCTAGTTGTATTCATCGCATGGCATATTTTCCAAACGCGTATTCAAAAAGCGCTTGGTGCTGAAGTAAACTACGATATGATGGCGGAAATCGTTGCATCGCCATGGATGCTTGGTTTCTACATAGTGGGAATTTTATCAGCAACATTCCACTTAGCAAACGGCATCTGGGCATTTTTAGTGAGCTGGGGTATTACTCAATCTCCAAAATCACAACAAATTGCAACTTACGTAACGATGGTTATTTTCGCTATTCTAAGCATCGTTGGTGTAGCAGCTATTTTAGCATTCGTTTAATCGAAACAATCGCTTATTTGAAATGAGCGGGGAAAGAGAAGTTTTAGCTAAAGAAAGAGGAGTGAGAAGAAATCATGGCAAAAAGCAAAATCATCGTTGTTGGTGGCGGTTTAGCTGGCTTGATGGCAACGATTAAGGCTGCTGAAGCAGGCACTGAAGTTGAATTATTCTCATTAGTTCCAGTTAAACGCTCACACTCTGTTTGTGCGCAGGGCGGAATTAATGGTGCAGTAAATACAAAAGGTGAAGGGGACTCTCCTTGGATTCACTTTGACGATACAGTATATGGTGGCGACTTCTTAGCAAACCAACCACCAGTAAAAGCTATGTGTGACGCAGCACCTGGTATTATTCACTTAATGGACCGTATGGGTGTAATGTTCAACCGTACGCCAGAAGGTTTACTTGATTTCCGTCGTTTCGGAGGTACATTAATGCACCGCACAGCGTTCGCTGGTGCAACGACTGGTCAACAATTATTATATGCACTAGACGAGCAGGTTCGTGCACACGAAGTTGCTGGTTTAGTAACAAAATATGAACATTGGGAATTCCTTGGTGCTGTACTTGATGATGATGGCGTATGCCGCGGTATCGTAGCACAAGATTTAGTAAAAGAAGAAATCCGCGCATTCCGTGGTGATGCTGTCATTATGGCAACTGGTGGTCCTGGTATTATCTTCGGTAAAACAACAAACTCTGTAATTAACACAGGCTCTGCTGCTTCTATCGTATATCAACAAGGTGCATCTTATGCAAATGGTGAATTCATTCAAATCCACCCAACGGCGATTCCTGGCGATGATAAGAACCGCCTAATGTCTGAATCAGCACGTGGTGAAGGTGGACGAGTTTGGACTTATAAAGATGGTAAGCCTTGGTACTTCTTAGAAGAAAAATATCCAGCATACGGTAACCTAGTACCACGTGATATTGCAACACGTGAAATTTTTGATGTTTGCGTAAACCAAAAACTTGGTATTAACGGCGAAAACATGGTGTATTTAGACCTTTCTCATAAAGATCCACATGAGCTTGATGTAAAACTTGGTGGTATCATTGAAATTTATGAAAAATTCGTTGGGGATGACCCACGTAAATTACCAATGAAAATCTTCCCAGCAGTTCACTACTCAATGGGTGGTTTATGGGTTGACTACAATCAAATGACAGAAATTCCTGGATTATTTGCTGCTGGTGAGTGTGATTTCTCACAACATGGTGCAAACCGTTTAGGAGCAAACTCATTATTATCAGCTATTTACGGTGGTATGGTTGCAGGACCAAATGCTGTTGACTATGTAAAAGGTCTTAAGAAGCATGCAGAGGATTTACCAGAAACTATTTTTGAAGCACATGTGAAAGAAGAGACTGAGAAGTGGGAAGCAATCCTGAAAATGGATGGCACAGAAAATGCCTACTTATTGCATAAAGAGCTTGGCGAGTGGATGACTGACAACATGACAGTGGTACGTCATAACGACCGCCTAGAGAAAACTTACGAGAAATTAACTGAACTTCAAGAGCGTTGGGAAAATATCAATATTTATGACACGCAAAAGTGGTCAAACCAAGGTGCTCACTTTACTCGTCAGTTAAAGAATATGCTTTACCTTGCAAAAGTTATGACAAAAGGTGCGTTACTGCGTAATGAATCTCGTGGTGCACACTATAAACCTGATTTCCCGAACCGTGACGATGAAAACTTCTTGAAAACAACAATGGCGAAATTTGATCCAGCAACGGGTGAGCCTATTATTACTTACCAAGAAGTGGATGTTTCATTAATTCCGCCACGTAAACGTGACTATTCTTCGAAAGGGGATAATTAATGATGGAAGCAGTAAACACTGGTAAAACGGTTGAACTGATTATTGTTCGTCAAGATACGGAAAATGGTCCAACACGTGAAGAAAAATTTAACGTGCCTTACCGTCCCGGTATGAACGTTATCTCTGCTTTGATGCATATTCAAAAATATCCTGTAACGGCTGATGGTAAACAAACAACGCCTGTTACTTGGGATATGAACTGTTTAGAGGAAGTTTGTGGTGCATGTTCGATGGTGATTAACGGTCGTCCACAGCAATCTTGCTCGGCATTAGTAGATAAATTAGCACAACCAATTCGTTTAGAGCCAATGAAAACTTTCCCAGTTGTTCGCGACTTACAAGTAGACCGTAGCCGTATGTTCAACGCCTTGAAAAAGGTAAAAGCATGGGTGCCAATTGATGGTACTTATGATTTAGGTGAAGGTCCACGTATGCCAGAGCGCAAACGTCAATGGGCTTACGAATTATCTAAATGTATGACATGTGGTGTATGTATGGAAGCATGTCCGAACGTATCTGAAAAAGCTTCGTTTATCGGACCAGCTCCATTATCACAAGTTCGTTTATTCAACACACACCCAACAGGTGCGATGAATAAAGACGAACGTTTAGCTGCAATTATGGGCGACGGTGGTTTAGCTAACTGCGGTAACTCACAAAACTGTGTAGCTGCATGTCCAAAAGGTATTCCTTTAACAACTTCAATCGCTGCTCTTAACCGTGCTGCGACTGTTCAAATGTTCAGAAACTTCTTCGGTTCTGACCATATGGTAGACTAATTAAAAGCCATCTGAAAGTATATATGCTTTCAGATGGCTTTTTTCGTTGCAAAAAATTAGAAGCGATACTTATTTTCACTATGAAGTTCCACTGGTGAATTTTAGTAGTAACTGAAGTCAATAGATGCGAAGCTGACGCTGTTTCTAACTGAATCGCCAATCAATTCTATAAACGTAAGCTAAGTCAATACGTGAATTCTCCAATCTCTATATGTTATAATGAATGAGTATTCATTATAAGGGTTAAGGGGGATTTTTTATGCGCGCAGCATATATTGAAAATACAGAACAGTGGATGGCAGAATTTCAATTCTCGATTGAGGTGAAAGTACGCTTTAGTGAAACCGATATGTACGGGCACCTAAATAATACAGTACCGTTTACTTATTTTGAAATGGCACGTATCGAATTTTTAAAATCGCTTGGTTTAATGACGGATTGGATATCACCAAACAGTGAAACTATTCCTGTCGTTGCAGATTTGCAATGCGATTTTTTGCAACAAGTGTTTTTTGATGAACGCTTGCAAATTTTCGTAAAAGCAGCAAAAATCGGCTCTAGCTCTGTTGATATTCACTATCTTGCAAAAAATGAAAAAAATTTCCCTGTTTTTACGGGACGAGGCACAATTGTGCAAATAAATCGTGAAACAGGGAAAGCGCAAGGCTGGTCAGAGCAGACAAAACAACTAATGCTTGCGAAGTAGTGAAATCGCCCTCACCGTAATGCTCCTATTCACATATTTTACAAAGAACAGGATAGGAGGGTGTATAATATGGGGAACTCACAATCGCGCTTGTTATTAACGAAACGAGAGCGTGAAATATTCCAATTACTAATCGAAGACTACTCAACAAAGGAAATTTCGGAAAAACTTGGCATTAGCGAAAAAACTGTTCGCAATCATATTTCCAATACAATACAAAAATTAGGTGTTTCAAGTAGAACTCAAGCATTAATCGAATTATTACGACTACAAGAATTAAAGTTAAATGGAACGTAAGCTTGCTATTTTTTAAAAAAAACCTCAAAATAGAGCTATGAATTGTTGTTAGGAGTGATCTTAGAAAATGCAAAATAACGAAAAACATAGTGCTGATTCTATAGCTACCATAGAAAAAGAACTGCGATTTATTTCACACTTAGTTAAACAAAAAGGTCGCGAAATTTTAAGTAACTATACAATAACACCTCCGCAATTTGTAGCGCTACAATGGTTGCAAGAAGCAGGCGATATGACAATTGGTGACTTATCAACCAAAATGTATTTAGCTTTTAGTACGACGACAGATTTAGTGGATAGAATGGAAAAAACAAAACTTGTACAGCGTGTTCGTGATGAACAGGATCGACGTGTTGTACGCATTCATTTACTGCCTGAGGGAGAGCGTATCATTCAAGAAGTAATCGAGCAACGACGACACTATTTACGAAATATTATGGATGATTTTGATGTCGAAGAAGCAACTGATTTAGTACGACTTTTAAAGAAATTACATGTACAAATGAAATAGGATTGAGGCGGTTTATATGGATGCCCCTATAGGTGTAATTGATTCGGGTGTCGGTGGATTAACGGTAGCTAAAGCTATCATGAAACTGCTTCCGAATGAAATCATATACTATATTGGTGATACTGCTAGATGCCCATATGGACCACGGACAGAGCAAGAAGTACGCCAATTTACGTGGCAAATGGCGAAAGCTTTAGAAAAAATGAACATTAAAATGCTTGTTGTTGCTTGTAATACAGCGTCGGCGGTATCTTTGGAGAGCTTGCAAAGAAAAATGTCGATACCTGTTATCGGCGTAATCAACGCAGGTGCACGTGCTGCAATCAAAAAAACAAAGCGTAATGAGGTTGTTGTACTCGCTACAGAAGGTACAATAAAAAGCGCTGCATATGAAAAAGCACTATACTCGCTATCAACAAAGGTGAAGGTGCTTCCGCTCGCTTGCCCGACATTTGTTCCACTTGTGGAAAGTGGGGAATATGAAGGCCAATTTTCTTTTAATTTAGTGGCGGATGGTCTGAAGCCAATTAAAGACTCAAGCTTTGACACAGTCATTTTAGGCTGTACACATTACCCTATCATTCAAAAGCAAATTGAAGCCGCTATAGGAGCGGGCATACATGTTGTTTCTTCAGCGGAAGAAACTGCTTGTCATGTGTGGGAAACTTTATCTTATCATCATCAATTGCGCACAAATGAAATGACGCCACGGCATGTTTTTTTTGCGTCAGGGTCTGTGCCTATTTTCCGCTCAATAGCTGAACGCTGGCTAGAGAAGGAAAACTTATCAATCGAGCGCATTACATTTTAATAAGTTAAGCTGTTAGGAAGTAACTGTCTGAAAAATCATTTTAGACGGTTTCTTTCCTGCGGCTTTTTCTTTTTCATGTTAGTATAATATTTCGTACCACTTACTACTTTTTTTGACTACATAATATATGGTAAGATTAGTGCGCGTAAGAAAAGGAGGATTTTCATGATTAGATATGATGAAAGGGCGGTAGATGAGCTACGCCAAGTCCATATTGATACAAATTATTTAATACATCCAGAAGGCTCTGTACTAATTACTGTAGGGAATACAAAAGTCATTTGTACAGCGACAATAGAAGACAAAGTACCGGGCTTTTTAAGAGGGCAGGGGAAGGGCTGGATTACAGCAGAATATTCAATGCTGCCCAGAGCCACAGCGCAGCGCACACAGCGTGAATCAGCGCGTGGTAAGGTAAATGGTCGCACGATGGAAATACAGCGTCTAATCGGGCGTGCATTGCGTGCTGTCGTCGATTTACAAGCATTAGGTGAAAAAACAATATGGATTGATTGTGATGTAATTCAGGCGGATGGCGGCACACGTACAGCATCCATCACAGGTGCTTTTGTGGCGATGGCACAAGCGATTGCCAAATTTGCAGAAGAAAAACCGTTTGAAACATTCCCAATCATCGATTATTTAGCTGCAACAAGTGTTGGAATTGTCGAGGAGATTGGCGCTGTAGTAGACTTAAACTATGTCGAGGACGTCGCTGCAATGGTCGATATGAATATCGTTATGACAGGTGCAGGACGCTTCGTGGAAGTGCAAGGTACAGGTGAGGAAGCAACATTCTCCCGTGCTGAATTGAATGAATTATTAGCATTAGGTGAGATGGGTATTAAGGAGCTTATCCTACAGCAAAAGCAAGCACTCGGTCCTATCGCTACATTGATTGATAACAGAAAGGAAGCGCAATAACGATGACAAAGCAAGTAGTAATTGCAACAAAAAATAAAGGCAAAGCAAAAGATTTTGAAGCGTTATTTACACCGCTCGGCTATGAGGTAGTCACAATGTTTGATGTTGCGCCACACATGGAAATCGAAGAAACTGGCACAACATTTGAAGAAAATGCAATATTAAAGGCGGAGGCTTTAGCCGAGTCACTTCAAATGCTTGTAATCGCAGATGACAGCGGTTTAGCAATTGATGTATTAAACGGAGAACCAGGCGTCTATTCAGCGCGTTATGCAGGAGATCACGATGATGAGGCGAATATTGTTAAAGTGTTAGAAAAGCTTCAAGGTGTGCCTGAGGAACAACGGACAGCACGTTTTTGCTGCGCATTGGCAGTTGCAGGGCCTAAATTAGAAACATATACAGTATTTGGCACATGCGAGGGCTATATTTTACAAGAGAAGCGCGGTACAAACGGATTCGGCTATGATCCAATTTTTTACGTGCCTCATTTACAGCGCTCAATGGCAGAGCTTTCACCAGAGGAAAAAGGCGCCATTTCACATCGTGGCAACGCCATTCGCAAATTAGCAGACGCACTTCCAACGTTAATTTAATCTTATATTAATAATCCGAGGGGAATATACACAAACCTCACGAGCTGAAGAAGCACTTTATTGCAATAAAGAGGGGGCAGTAAATATGAAAATACTAGTAATGAGCGACACGCATGGGGATGCAGAGGTAATTCGTCATGTACGCAACCAACATGAAGATATTGATGTACTAATCCACTGTGGAGATAGCGAACTTTCATATGAGCACCCTCATTTGGCAGGGATGATTCGGGTGCGTGGCAATTGTGACCATACGGACACTCGCTTTCCTGATGAGCAAGTAGTATCACATGGGGATGTAAAAATTTTCGTCACACATGGTCATCTATTCCAAGTCAAATCGTCATTATTAAACTTAACATATCGTGCGAAAGAGCTTGGTGCGACGATTTGTTGCTTCGGACATTCCCATTTGCTTGGTGCCGAGATGATTGATGGCATTCTCTACATCAACCCGGGCAGCTTATTAATGCCGAGAGGGCGCCGCGAGCAAAGCTATGTCGTTCTGAGAAAGGAACACACAAAGTACATCATAGAATGTTTTACCCGCCAAGCTGAATTATTCGAAACAGTACAATTTGAACAGCAATAATTTTAAAAATTATATTGACTTTACGATGCTTTATTCATATAATAAATATTGTCTTTAATACCAGTTATGTATGTTATTAAAGCAATTGTCTCCATAGCTCAGCTGGATAGAGCACGGGCCTTCTAAGCTCGCGGTCGTAGGTTCGAATCCTACTGGGGACGTTTTTTAGTAAAAATCACATGTGAGAGTGTGAGAATAAAGACGTTAGAAATATTGATATATCAATGTTTCTAACGTCTTTTACTTTTCTTGGAATACGATAGAAAACGGTAGAGTTTTGAATTTAGGTATACAAAATGTATACAAGGTAAACATCCTTAAAAGCTTATTGTACATAGACATTCACCGCGATTAATTCGTCACGTTGTTCCATTTCTTTTAATACGTGAGAATAATGATTTAATGTTGTTTGAATATCAGCGTGTCCGAGCCGTTTTGATACAGAGTGAATATTTGCTCCTTTATAAAGTAGTACACTCGCATGTGTATATCGTAAGCCATGCATCTTTCTAGCCTATTTAAAATGCCTGTGAGCACTTTATTCGTTCTATGCAGCCTACACTGTTCGGATGATAAAATAGTAAATCGTGTGGTGTTACAGGCTGTGCCAGAATTAATTTTTAAACTATTGTTTATCAATTATTATTTTGTGTCCCTTACACATGCCCTTATGTGCGTATTTAGCTTTTGCATAGGTAATATGCTAGTACACGATTCACACTATCAACCATATTGAGATTTTACGTTTTTACCCATTCCTCGAAATAGTCTGCGAAAGAACGCCCTTTTATATTGAATTCTATTCCTTTAGCCAAGGGTAACTCAGCTTCGGTTACTGCTAATATTTCATTGCTTCACTAATTAATTTTAATGCACGGTTCATTTAACAAGTTTAAAGGCAGGTGAGAGATTGTATAATATCGCTGAACTACGAGCAGAGTATGAGAACTTATATACCAAATGTAATTGTTTATGTGGGGTTTTACTAAGCACAATGAAAATTGCTTTAAAAAGAAAAAATGTTTGAATCCAAAGAACTCAAACATTACTAAAAGGCAAGCTTTACGATGGGTTAATGACGCCGGAATCATTTCCTTGCTGTGTTTGCCCTTCAGTTTCATAGAGGTCATAAGCAATTAATGTTACTTCTAATTTTTCTTCCAGATGTTTTATTTCATTAAGTTGCTCAGGTTCAAGAGCTGCGAACTTTGTTTTTACCAAATCAATCACATCCTCACTCGGTTATTAAAGTTAGTATGAGAAATTATTAAGTATTTATTCTTGAATCAAAATCCGCAGTATGACAGGTCAGAAAATAACAAAATTGACCAATTAATTGGTCAATATCGCATCATTTTTTTTACTTGTTTTAATTCATTTATTAAATAGTCTATCTGTTTTTGTAAGTCCTCTACATCTTTAGATTGGTCACTATTTTGATTTTGAGGATTTTGGTTACTTGATTTTTCTAAAGCATTTAATGCTAAACCTGCTGCAACAGCAGAAAGGGCGTCGCCCAATGTTGCAATTGAAGCGCCGATATATGCAAGTCTAGCTATCTGAATATCTGTTATATCTGAAGGTTGTTGTGGATTATTTTTAACCATTCTTATCAATATCCCCTTTTCTTTCATAGTGATAAATAGCCTTAAATGTATCCTATGTGTTTAAGGAAAGAAGGGTGACGATATGAATTTTATTGTTGGCTGAATCTAATATGTACAAAAATGTGCAGTAATTGAGGTATAGAAATGTTGACAGCACTTGGGTTTCAGCTAGGTAATTAATTAGCTGTTTTCTATCTGATTACCTTCTATTAAGTGGATATCTTTTATTAATGGTTATTCCTGCAACAGTGAAAGTTGCACCAGCACTTGATAAATAGTAACCATTTATTATTTCAGGTAAAAAACTTAAGAAACTTCCTATTGCAGATAAAAGTATAAGTAATATGCCTGATACAATCAAAAAATTACCAAGTTTAAACATATAGCTACACCTCCTTTTTTATTGATATTAGATTATATGCTAAAAATATGGGAGGTATTTTAATTTATGATTGTTAATACTTTGCATTAACTGAGCATTAAGCACAATGCCGATTATGCTGGCAGCAGTATGTCGTTAGTGCATTAACCTCTATACATGACAACCATCTTTTTTGAATAAATTTATTCCTATTGGCAATAATAAAAATGATGGTTGGTTAGCCATCATTTTTTAGGGCGCAAAAGATTCCAAAGGAATCTGCGCCTTTAATTTTAAAAAATGAATATATAGTAAATCGAAATCGGTCGCAGTAATGCGGCTTTTTATTTTGATTAAATTTGCACTGTCAACGAAAAACTGCGTGAAGCCCTCTAATTTGGAGGTTTTCACGCAGTTTTTCGTTAGTAGGCTAGTTTTCCACTAATTCAATGAATTCCTCTAATGTATGGTCGTAATTGACAGCTAGCCGTTTTAATTTATAAGGGTTATCACCGATTTTGACCTTTCCTTTTTTGATTGTAAAGGCCATTTTCATATCGAGTTCTTTCAAAATTTTAATTGTTTGCCTTTTGTGCTGACCGAATGGGTAGGCCATATATTGTGAATCAATCATATCGATATTCATTTGGAAATCATTTTTTACTTCTTCATAGCTTTTGAGCAGGACATGGCTTTTTCCGTTTTCCGCCGCATGTAAATTATGTGTGTGACTTTGAAGGTCGAATATGTCCTTCATTGCCTCGACTTCGGTTATGCTTAAAGTTTGAATGGCATCAGGGGTGAAGTCTGGTGTTTTGTCAAGATGAATTCTGCTTGTAATTAAAAACTCAGTAGCTTGGAAATGATACTTCTTTAAAATAGGGTGCCCATATAGATAATTGGATTTTAGTCCATCATCAAATGTAATCGCTACGACTTTCCCAGGTAAATTTATTTCTTTATTTAAAAATTGCTCTAAATCCTGTAATAAAATGGTTTGATAGCCGTTGTCGGATAGCCATTTCATTTGTGCTTCAAAATTTTCAACAGAAGTTACTGCAGATATATCACGAAACTTTTTGTTTAGGGCATCAGGCAGTAAATGATGGTACATGAGGACGGGGATGCCCTTATCCTTTTCAGTATTTTCTTTATGAATATAACCGATTTTTCCACCGATTTTCACTTTATACCAATTAAAATAATGATTCGAGACGATTGGATAGCGTTGATTTTTTGCAATGACAGCAATTGACTTCGCTTTAGGTGAGGCTTTTTCATAAACAGTCGTGTTTTCATTTATAATAATAATTTTCTTCGATTTATATTCCTTTGATACTTTTTCCTTTTTTGAAGTCGCTGTTGCATGATTTTTAGCTACATAGCCGACTCCATTTCCGAAGTTTATTTTCCAATAGTTTTGCTCTTCGCTATTTACTTTATAAGTTTGATGTATTTTCAAAAAGCCGACAGACGCTCTGCTCGTTATATTGTTAAAAACAGGTACATCGTCCTCTTTTATCGTAATATAATTGACTTCGCTTGCTTCTCCTTCACTTAAATTGATTGCAAATAGCAATATAAAAAATAGGATAAAATAGCTTACTTTTTTTAACATGAACTATCATAGCTCCTTCTATTTCTCTGTCTAATTATTAGTGTTTAAAAAATATTAGTCAATACCAAAAATAACAGCTCATTCCAATTTGCTATTTCTCAAGTGAGATGGAAACGATACTTTCAGAATGTTATAATAATAGTTGAAATTTTTAAGGGGTGGGGAAAAAATGAAATTAGCAATGAAGTATATCATTCTGTATGTAAATGATTTAGAGAAAACAATGCATTTTTATCAAAATATTTTAGGGTTGTCTGTCAAAATGCAACAAGGAACGTATGTTGAATTTGATACGGGACAAACAACGTTATCGTTTAATACACGTCAGTCAGTTAATGAGGAAATAGGACTGGAAGTGCCAGAAGCATTGACAGCCTCGCAAACATTTGAAATTGGTTTTGTGGTGGAGGATGTACAGGCAACAATTGAAACGCTTCGTACACAGGGGGTAAAAGTGGTGAAGGAGCCAGTAGTAAAGCCATGGGGGCAAACTGTTGCTTACGTTGCAGACCCAGACGGACATTATATTGAAATATGTACATCTATGGAATAAAGCACCCTTATAATGGACAGGAGTATGCATACATAATAACTACACATTATAAAAGAGATTTAACGAAGGTTGAGTTCTAAGGTGTAGTATTGGTATATGCAAATTGAATATTTAGTTAAATAAATCAGAGGGTCCATTTGATAAGATGCAAGGAATTAAAACGTATTTAATGGAAAGTCTCAAAAATAAACCATCGTTAAGAACGGAAAATCCGCACCAAGAGGATTTTTCAACTTTCAAACCTGTCCACTGTGGGCATAAAATGACAGGACGAGGCAGCACAGGTAGATGTATGCTTTAAGCAAGGAGTGAGGGCGTAATGAGTTGGATAGAGTCGATTCAAAAGGCGATTCATTATATGGAGGAGCATTTGTTAGAAAATATAACGATAGAGCAAATCGCACGTGAAGCTAATTGTTCAGTTTATCATTTTCAACGAACATTCTCGTTATTAACAGATATGACAATTGCTGATTATATAAGAAAGCGCAGATTAACGTTGGCAGCACAGGAAGTGTTGATGACAGAACAAAAAATAATCGACCTTGCCTACAAATATGGCTATGATTCTCCTGAAGCATTTACAAAGGCGTTCCGCAAGTTACACGGTGTGACGCCGAGTGATGCAAGAAAAAAACAATGCGTACTACAAGCATATAACCGCCTCGTTATCCAGGTGAGTTTGAAGGGAGCAGAACCGATGAAGTACAAAATTATTGAAAAAGAAGCGTTTCAAGTTGTAGGAATTAAAAGAACATATAATTGTTCAAATGGCGAGAATTTGCAAGGAATTCCGGTATTTTGGAATGAAGTAAATGAAAACGGCACTGACACGGAGTTATTTAGACTGAACAATGGCGAAATTAAAGGTGTGCTAGGTGTTTGCTTACCACAAAAAGATGCAGGTAATATGATTGATTATTGGATTGCTACTGCTGCTAACGGCGAGACACCGAAGCATTTAGCGACATTAGAAATTCCAGCAGCAAAATGGGTTGTGTTTGAAGTAGTTGGTCCAATGCCTGAGGCGATGCAAAATGCTTGGAAGAAAATTTATTCTGAATGGTTTCCTTCGAATCCATATGAGCCTGCTGGAACAGCGGAACTAGAAGTATATTCTGATGAAGACCCATTTAAGGAAGATTTAGTATCTGAAATTTGGATTCCAGTTAAATAACTTTGTACTCCCCTAAGCCCTGTTTCTCGGTTTAGGGGTTTTTAAAATGAAACTATTTACAAGATGAACCGTAAAAATAGTAAAGAAAGCAAGGGAGAGTTATACATATGAAAAAATTTATTTTAGTATTCGTATTAGGTGTTTCAATACTTACATTAGCGGGTTGTAACCTTTTACAATGGGGTTTTGGCAATATAAAGGAGCAATTTATAGGGAGAGAAATTACGATACAAACATATGATGAGAGTAGTCAAATTATTGACCAAATCAAAGGAAAAAGTGTTAGTATCAAGGCGGATGATAAATTTGCGATGAAGGATGCTGAAGGTAATACTGTTGAAAAATCGTCAGTGCTTGATATTACGATTGGTGGCAAGCAAATGCTGCATGTTGGAAGTAGCTTAATAGCTTATGAGGACGGTTTAACAAATATTTTTGAGGAATATGCACAAACTGTAGATATTGATAATTTTGATCGTTCTGTACCGTTTATTAATCGCATGGTGAATGATATGAAAAATTCAACGATAGGGAAGGATAAGATTGTATTAATTCGTTCACAAGCAGGGCAACCACTTGCAACATTTGTTGGGGAGGATGTAAGCTATTTTGCAACGGAAATTGATAAGGCAACAGGCTTATTGATTGATGATCGTTATTTATTCATTTATCGTTGTGATTATACAATTTACGATTTAGCATTATTACAATAAGATAGGAGGCATTTTATGAATAGTGGCTGGTGTTTTGATAACAGCTATGCACAGCTACCCCATACTTTTTTTGCATCGATGGCGTTGAATCCTGTTCAGAAGCCAAAGCTTGTCATTCTCAATGAGCAGCTTGCCTCAAAGCTTGGTTTAAATGGACTGTCATTGCAAAGTGAAGAAGCAATTCTAGAGTTCGCTGGAAATAAGGAGCCTGTTGGCAGCTTGCCTTTAGCACAAGCGTATGCAGGTCATCAGTTTGGTCATTTTAATATGCTTGGTGATGGACGAGCTATACTTTTAGGAGAGCATATAACACCAGACAATGAGCGCGTTGATATTCAATTAAAGGGTGCTGGGCGAACGCCTTTTTCGCGCGGTGGAGATGGGCGTGCGGCGCTAGGGCCGATGTTGCGTGAATATATTATTAGTGAGGCAATGCATGCGCTCGGCATTCCGACAACGCGCAGCTTAGCGGTTGTTACGACGGGTGAAATGATTATGCGAGAGCAGGCGTTGCAAGGAGCTATACTAACACGCGTTGCCAGCAGCCATTTGCGCGTAGGTACATTTCAATATGCGGCAAGATGGGGCACGAAGGAGGAGCTTCAGGCTTTAGCAGATTATGCTATACAGCGCCATTACCCTGAGCTACAAAATGAGGAGCAGCGATATACGAAATTGCTTGAAGCTGTTATTGAAAAACAGGCTGAATTGATTGCAAAATGGCAATTAGTAGGCTTTATCCATGGCGTGATGAACACGGATAATATGACAATTAGCGGTGAGACGATTGATTATGGACCGTGTGCGTTTATGGACCAATATAAACCTTCAACAGTGTTTAGCTCCATTGATGCAAATGGTCGTTATGCATATCAAAACCAACCGAATATGGCACTTTGGAATTTAGCTCGATTTGCGGAATCCTTGCTATTGTTAATGGACCCTGATTCGGCACAAGCAATTAAAATTGCTGAGCAGACACTTCAACGCTTTCCTCAATTGTATGAAGCTAACTGGTTAGCGGGAATGCGCTTAAAGCTTGGGCTTATAACAGAGGAAACACAAGACCTTGCGTTAATTGACGAGCTACTGCAATGGATGGAAGTGAATGAAGCTGATTATACAAATACTTTTCGCATTTTAACTTTAGGACAATTTGAAAACAATGCGCTGTTCCAACTTGAGACATTCAAACAGTGGCAAAATAAATGGCAAGAGCGATTACAGCGACAACCGCGACAACCGCAACCAGCTGAGCTTGTCCAGCTTACAATGCGACAGCATAATCCAGCTATAATCCCGCGTAATCATCGTGTGGAAGAGGCATTAGACGCTGCTAATGAAGGGAATTTGCTACCTTTGCAGCAATTGTTAGAAGTATTGACACAGCCTTTTGCTTATACCACTGAGCAAGAAAAGTATGCAGCATTACCCCCTGCTACAAGCTGCACCTACAGAACATTTTGCGGAACTTAATTGTGTGAGAATTGTGTGAGTGCCTGGCACCCACACAATTCTCGTTTTTTATTTATTAACGTCTGCCACGTCTATGATTGCATGGATTAAATGGCTGACCACACATTGTTGTCGTTTCAAAGCATTCATTCATGACGGATTGTGTATGTGGGAAGTAGTGTTGATTATTAATCATTTGGCGATTTACAACTGTTAAGTGGGAAGGGTGAACATGCGGTACAACTGTATTTGTCACATTTGTTTGTACAAATTGACGCGTTGGTGAAACGATTGGTTGACTGAATTGTGTTGGTCCTACTTGTGTTGGTAAAAATTGCGCATCTCTTCCTGCCATCTGATTGCCTCCAAATGCACCGCCAACCATGTTGTCCCAGTAGCCACCTCTATTAGGGGGATTGCCCCCAAATCTATTAACCATTTTGAGTCCTCCTTTTTCGCTGAAATAGTAAGTCATATTTAACATATGAGAAAGGATGACACAGTTCTATAGTTATGCCTATTGTGAAGTAGAAAAAATAGAAGTAGTCTGATTCCACATGGTAATGAATTAATGTAAAATATAAGAAAATTCCATCGTTTAAGGGAAGGAGGTTTAACTTCTTTCAGCAATGTTTTTTGCGACGAGTAACCGCAGGAGCACATGTTTTTTGCGACGAGTAACCGCAGGATTTTGTATTGAAAGCAAAGCGATAGGTATAAAAGACCTCTGCAAGTAACGAAATGATGGGAGGCGGGATTGTCACAGAGGAACATAGTCTAAGGTGCGTAACGATAATCGGATGGGCCTAAAGCTGAAACCAAACTAGAGTTAGCCAAGACGTAATTGATTAAAGAGAGAAATGGGGCGGAGCATGTGAAGAAAATGGGTAATATTTACAGAAGTAGAGCGCAATTATCCAAAGTAGTGAAAAGTCGATGATGATTGTTTATTATTTATTAGGCAGCTATTTATTAGGCGCAATAATGACTGCGTGGTTTGTAGGGAAATGGTATGGTTATTCGTTGCAGCGACAGTCCAGCGGGAATTTGGGTGCACGTAATGCGGGAAGGGTTTTGGGCAAAAAGGCTTTTGTCGTGACGGCAGTAGGTGATGGTTTAAAAGGTGTCATTGTTGTATTAATTGGACATTATGCTCAATTTGAAGACACGATTATTACATGGGCGGTGTTTTGTACATTGCTTGGGCATCTCTATCCCTGCTGGCTTCGTTTTAAGGGAGGAAAAGGAGTTGCTACGATTGTTGGTGCTCTTGTTGCACTGAATTTTTCCTATTTTCCTATATTCATTTTTAGTTTTATAGCGTCGGCTTATTTTTTAAAAAGTGCAACATTTGGCTTCTGTATTGCGTTGATTTTATATAGTATGATTGTTATTTTTACAGGAGTGTTACCTGCAACGCTTATTTGCAGTATTATAATTGTTTTATGGCAGCATCGACAAAACATAAAAGAAAGGCTGATTTAGTATGTACTGGTGTAAAATAGCGACAACTGAAAAAGAATTTGACCAAATAGCAGCATTAAATTATGCAACATTCGTGGAGGAAATCCCGCAGCACGAACCGAATGCAACACGTCGCCTAGTAGATAAATTTCATGCAGATAATACATATCTTGTCGTCTATAAAGAGCAACAGTTAATTGGTATGCTAGCACTGCGTGATAAACGCCCCTTCTCGTTAGATAGTAAAATAGGCGATGTAGAACAATATTTACCAGATGAAATTTGCGATAAGTTATGTGAAGTCCGACTGCTAGCAATCAAAACGCAGTTTCGTAATGGGCGCGTGTTTTTTCGTCTTGCGCAGGCATTAGCAAATTATTTATTTGAGCGTCGATATACAGCTTGTGTCATATCCGGTACAACAAGGGAAGAGAAACTATATAAACAAATGGGCTTTCACCAATTTGCTGAGGCTGTGGGAACAAATGAAGCGTTATTTTTACCAATGGTATTAACGAGAGAAAATAGCGCATCTTTACGTCAGCGTTTAAGGCGACATGCTTTGACTTTTTATCCGGGTCCCGTATACCAGCAAGAGCCGCTTTCCTATACGGATTTATCGCATCGTTCCTTTGCCTTTCAATTGCTGTTTCAAGAGCTGCAGCAGCGTTTATTAGCATTGGCACATACACAGTATGTAACGCCATTTGTTGGCACAGGGACATTGGCGAATGAAGTAATGCTGGCACAATTAAAGTCTGATTTTTCAGAGAGTAAAGGATTCATTATAACAAATGGTGAGTTTGGTGAGCGTTTAGCAAAACAGGCAAAGCAACAGGAAATGCTGTTTGATGTGCTAACCTTCGCTTGGCATGAGCCATTTGATTTAGCACGCATTGAAGAAAGGCTTGCGCAAGGGGAGTATAAATGGCTGCTCTATGTACATGGCGAAACGTCGACTGGGATGTGTAATGGTGACCAGCTAGCTAAGATTGCTGCACGCTATGATGTGGTCGTCTGCGCTGATTGTATTAGCTCATTTGGTGCATTCCCATTCTCGCTAGCGCCATTTTATTTGGCAACGGCTGTTAGCGGTAAGGCAATTGGAGCACTTAGTGGATTATCCTTTGTTTTTTCGAATCATCAGCCGCAGCCTAGTCAGGCACCGCTCTATATCAATCTAGCATACTATGCCAATTGGCAAATACCGTTTACATTGCCGGCAGCACTTCTTCATAGCTCGTTAGCTGCATTGCGCTACTATCCTGAACGCTATGAGCTGTTGACACAGCGCATGAAAATGCTAGAAGGGTGGTCATGCTATAAAAAATATGCGTATAAAACAAATGCTTATCCGATGATTGCAACATTTGCATTGCCGTATGAATTGCGCCGTTTTGGCATTGATTTAAAGCTGAACGGTATTTACTTGCATGATGAAAGTAGTTATTTGCAAGCTAGAGATTTAGTACAGCTAAGCATTATTCAACCTTATTTTGAAGAAGCCTTTACCTTATTAACGACTATTTACACAAAGTATCAATTACTTGATTAAAGAAAAAGTGTGACGTTTATTACTGCTGTATTTTAAAAAGGAGGCTGTATCTTGAAGAGAATATTAATCCTCGGGGCAAGTGGTTTAGTTGGAAAAGCGATAGCGAAGGAATGTTTAAATGATTTCGATGTATATGGTACTTATTTTTCAACAGCGACGGAGCTTGCATTTGACAAGCAATTTCAATTAAATGTGCAGGATGGGGAAGTGATACGTGAAATACTTCAATTAACTAAGCCAGATATTATTGTTTCCAGTTTAAGGGGCGATTTTGAAGAGCAATTTAATTTCCATAGTCTTCTCGCTAATGAATTAAAAAGCACAAAAAGTTTACTTTATTATTTCTCGACTACAAATGTTTTCGATGGCGATTTATCAAAACATCATAATGAAAATGATGAACCTATTTCAAAATCAGATTACGGTCAATATAAAATAAGATGTGAGAAGATGTTAGTAGAATCACTTGGAAATCGTGCCAATATAATTAGAATTCCTGGGATTTGGGGAAAGAATTCGCCCCGCTTTAATGATGTGAAATCGAAAATTGAATCAGCTATGCCGATACAGGCTTATAGTAATTTACAATGTAATTTTTTATTAGATATACAATTAGCCCGTCAAATGCGTTTCATCTTTGAAAATGAATTAAAGGGAATTTTCCATTTATGTGCAGTAGATATGATGGAAGAAAGTGAATTCTATGAAGAATTGATTCACAAACTTACAAATGAAAATATAAATATTCAATATAATCTTTATCAAAATGTTGAAACTACTCATTATTTTGGTCTGCTATCAAATCGTGACGATATACCAAAATCTATGAAAATGACGAATAAAGAAATTATTGCTTATTTAGCACAATAAGTTTTAAATAAATACGCTGCTCTATTGAAAAGGTGAATAATTAATAAACTAGGCTATCTAAAAAGATATTCCTTTTCAGATAGCCTTAACTTTTATTAATTAATATTGACTAAAATTTGGTATATCTACCGTTTCGCCTTTGACATATAAAAGATTTTCTCCTGCAGTAGTCACAATTAATTGTCACTATCCTCACAGCAAAGGGTCGTCTCAAAATCACATTTTAGACGCCTTTTTTTATTTCGCCTGTTTAAATGCACTCGTTCTTCTTTTGACTGACTCGCATGCAATTCTCCCTTATTTCTTCAAAATTAAATTCAGAAATACTTCCTATAAAATAAGATGCTCACCATAATAGATAATTTGCAATTTTAACTTATGAAACATGGAAACAATGGAAAAGCTATGTATAGCAATAAAGTGGTATGAAGAAAAGCAAACTCACTTATTGTGAAATTTAAATAAAATGAGTGATGAAATATGAATCGAAAAAAAATTAGCGTATTGCATATCATACTCTTAATGATGACAGTTATTGGATTGAAAAATCATGTAACAATTCTTCCACCATTAATTAACAGGGCAGGACGGGATGCATGGATGTCTGTCTTTTGGTCTGTGACTGTCTTACTCCCATGGCTGTTGATGATTATTTATTTACACAAACAAATTGGTGGTATGCCCTTTCGAGATTGGTTAGTTGAAAAAGTAGGGAAAGTATGGGAAAGAGTAATTACCTATACATTTGTTGTGTTTTTATTGATAATAGCTGCATTTACATTACGTGAAACAATGCAGTGGGTGAAGGTAACCTTTTTACCTGAAACACCTGATTTACTATTAACTGTCATCTATATTGCGTTGTGTGTTTTTTTAGCAACGACGGGGGTACAAGGAATTGTAATTGTGAATGTAATTGTGCTGACAGGTGTTATATTTTTAGGCTTTTTTGTCGCATTCGTTAACATAAAAATAAAAGATTATGAGCTACTACTTCCCTTTTTGGAGCACGGGGTATCACAAGTTTTATATGCGGGATTATACCCTGCGTCAGGCTTTGTTGAAATCTTTTTTATTTTGCTTATTCAAAATCAACTAAAAAATCGCATGAAATGGCATCATTTTTCAATTATTTGGCTGATTTTACTTGGTTTAACGCTTGGACCACTTGTTGGGGCTATTGCAGAGTTTGGACCTACGGAAGCTAAAAATCAATATTATCCTGCGTATGAGGAGTGGCGACTTGCCTCTATTGGGCGTTTTGTTGAGCACGTTGATTTCTTCTCCATCTACCAATGGCTAACAGGTGCTTTTATGCGCATCGGCTTTATCATATTTATTACAATTCATTTACTACGTTTAGAAGGCCAAAGAAAGCGTATATTAAAAATTATAGTGCCAGCTTTTAGCGCTGTCAGTTTACCATTATTTTTGTTCAATGACCGCACATTTTTGAAAATAAAGGGTGAGTACTTTTTGATAACTACCTTTATATTTTTCTTTATATGGGGAATTATTCTAATATTAATTTCTTTAAAGAAAACGAAAAAAACAGCAAGAAAGAAGGTGGAGCAATGATATGCAACAAAAAATAACGAATGAGGAGCTACGCGAATTATTTAATCAAACGGCAGATGTACAATTTCAAACATATCAATTCCAGACATCGACAGTCAGTATAATTACGTGTGATGCAATGGTTGATTCACATTTATTAAATGAGGTCATTATACCACGAGTAAAAATGGTTCGTCAGCAGCAGGACGAATCGATTGAAGATCAGCTATACGTGCCTAATTTGCAGCGTGTAGAGTCATTGGAAGAGGTAGTAACACTTGTTTTTACAGGCTTTGTTGTTATTTATTTTGAGCAGGAGCAACTGCTGTTCTCCAGCAATATTGCTAAAAAGCCAAATCGAAATCCAGAAGAAACAAATTTAGAAGTACTCGTTAAAGGGCCTCGCGATAACTTTATTGAGGATATTAGCGTGAATATCGCTATTATTCGTAAGCGTTTGCCGACAAATTCGCTGTCTGTTGAAAAATATATTGTGGGAAGACGCTCGAAAACAACTGTTGCCCTTCTTTATATGAACGATATTGCGAATGACCAAATATTGCATAGTATTCGCAAGCAAATTCAAGAGATTGATACAGACATCATTATAAGTGCGGATTTATTAATGGAACGTATTAGTAAAAGCGGGGGATTAATACCACGTACAACAGATACTGCAAGAGGTGATTTTGCTGTACAGTCACTTGTAAGTGGGCGCTTTTTAATTTTAGTCGACGGTGCTTCATATGCAGTTGTATTTCCGATTAACTTGCTGATGTTATTAAAAACAAGTGAGGATAACGAATATCCGGTAATTTTTAGTTCATTTGAGCGTCTTTTACGTTTATTTGGTATTTTATTTGGTTTATTATTGCCAGCATTTTGGCTAGCGCTGACTACTTTCCATCAAGAGCAGCTACCTTTTCAATTGCTTGCAACAGTCGTACAAGCCAATCGAGGTTTACCGTTACCCTCATCACTGGAAATGTTATTGATGTTGTTAATGTTTGAGCTCTTCCGCGAGGCAGGAATGCGCTTACCTAGCGTTATTGGCGGAACGATTAGTGTAGTTGGCGGTTTAATTATTGGCGACGCAGCGATACGTGCGGGTGTGACAAGCCCTGCCATGATTGTTGTAATCGCGATTTCTACAATTGCTACATTTACACTTGTTAATCAATCACTTGTAACAGCGGTGAATTTACTTCGTGTTGGCTTTATTTTAGTCACAGCGGTATGTGGCTTGTTTGGCTTTTTTGTATGTTTATATGCGTTAATTGCTTATTTAGCAGGTATTCGTTTATTCGGTGTTCCGTATTTAAATATAGCGTCAGATTTGAACTGGCAAACGGTAAAAAAATCTTTAATTCGCGAGGTTCCACAAAAGAAAGCAATGCGTCCTAAATCATTACATGTAAAGGATAAGACGAAAGGTGGCTCGAAATGAAAAAAAGCATTTGTTTTTTTATCATATGTAGCCTATTTCTAACCGCCTGTTGGGATAATAATGAACCAGAGCGCATGCTTTATATTCATGGCATAGGTGTTGATTATAAGGATGGGGAATTCGAAATTTATGCGCAATTATTGGATTTATCAAGTATTGCTAGATCAGACCAACCAAGTACTGATGCCATACAGACAGAGGTTGGTCGTGCAACGGGAAAAACAATTGATGAGGCAACGGTAAATTTATATCGCGCCGTTGATCAACGGATTTTATGGGGACATTTAACTTATGTTATTTTTTCTAAGGAACTTTTAGAAAGTGAAGAGTTAGTACAAGCTATTGATTCATTTGTACGTTACCGAGAGACACGTTATACGATGTGGGTATACACGAGCGACGAGCCCCTAGACGAGCTACTACTTGTTACACCAATTTTAAACAAAGGAATGACTTTTTCGAGAATGGCAGATCCGATGAATTCCTTTTATCAGGAATCATTTGTTGACCCAGTAAGCTTACGCACTCTACTTATTCATCTAGATGAGCCGGGTCATGAGGTAAGTATTCCTTTTATTGTTTCCAGTAATCGTTGGGAGACTCCAAAAGGAGTAGACCCTGTTCTTGAAATAAAAGGGATTAGTGTCATCACTAAATCGAATTTAAAAGGCTCTTTATTTGATGGGGATGCAGAAGGCTTGCGCTGGATGTCTGAAGATACATCGCGGGCGCAAATTACGTTGGAAAATGACGGCAATCAAAAAAAAGAGTTTACAACAGTTATTGTAGACAATGTAAAGCAGAAAATTACACCTGTTGAGGAGGATGGACAACTACGGTTCGATATAGCAATTGAAGTGGAAGTAACAACAAGTGGAGAAGACGGGCAAAAGGGAGAGGAAAAATTAAAAAAAGGGATAATAGAGCAAATTAAAAAAGAGGTGGAGCGTACTTATTTAAAAGGGATAGAGCAAGAAATGGATGTGTTTCGCCTGTCTGAGCAGGCTTATCGCAAAAAGCTGAAAGCATGGCAGCGTCTAAATAAAAATGGGCAAATTCAGCTAACAGAGGATTCAATTCGAGAGTTAGATGTCAGTATCGAAAAAATAAGAACAGAAAGAACGGTAAGGCATTAATTGGGTTCGAAAAGCGTGCGTTAGCACGCTTTTTTCGGACGCCCTTCAAGGCTTCTTGTTGTCCGATACGCTATTCACATGTAAAATGATGAAGTAAATAAGCTAAAGTTGACCGTAACGGGAGTGAGTAGTTTGAAAAAAAAGAAGCGACAATTGCGCCAAGCGAATAATGTAATACTGTTTCCCGGTCTAGGTGAACGATTATTGGAACAAGCCCATACTTATGCAGAAAGCTATCAATACAATTTAGCTTGCGAAGCATTTGCAGAAGCATTGCGTTATATAGAGGGCGATGAGATTGCTTTAAGTGTTTATGCATATTCATTATATGAAATACGTGCGTATAAGCAGGCAAAGGAAGTGTGTGAAGAGCTTTTAGCTATCGGCCCAACAATGTATTTTGAAGCGATGGAGCTCTATTTAACGGTTTCTATGCAGCTGCGTGAATTTAAACAAGTGGAAAAATTGATTGAAACATTGCTTGAGGAAGGGACTATTCCAGAAAATCAAATTGATAAATTTCAACGTCTGAAAAAGCTAAATGCAGAAATCGCAAGTAATCAGTTTCTTCAAGATGAGCCCGAGGAGCAAGCGCTTGAAGAGTTTTCGATAGCGCACTTTTTACAGCTTTCAGAGTCCGAGCAACTTCAAGCGATTTATCAGCTAACAGACACGAATATTCGTCCAATTATTCAGCCGCTTATTACGATTATTCAGAACGAAGAAATACATCCGTTTATACGAAGTCTTACACTCGTTTTGCTAGTAGAGCAACAGGTGAATGTACCTATCGTTATGAAAAAGTTCCATTATCAGCGCACTGTGAATCCCGCTCAGTTGGCATTGCCTACAGAAATGCCTGAGTTCCGAAAAGTTGCGGCATATATAGGAATGATGTTGGAGCAAGATCCAACGACTTTAGAGATGGTACAACAACTACTTGCAAAGCATGCGATTGTCACATATCCTTTTGAATGGCTTGATTATGACTCTGAGGATGTGGCAGAAAGCTATGTTGACTATGTGCATATGTTATTTGGCAAAGTACAAGAGACGGATGATGAAATTGTTGAATTTTTGCAACAACTTGAAACATATTCAGAATTACTATAAACGTATGAAAAAAGTTGAAACATTACACATCTGTGATATACTAAAATGGTTGTAGAAACTGTATAAAACAAATATGTTTGTAAACAGAGCAATTTAATTTTGGAGGTTATATATATGTCAGTTAAATGGGAAAAACAAGAAGGTAACCAAGGTTTATTAACAATCGAGGTACCAGCTGAAAAAGTAAACAAAGCATTAGATGAAGCATTCGCAAAAGTTGTAAAGCAAATTAACGTGCCAGGTTTCCGTAAAGGGAAAATGCCTCGCCCAATGTTTGAAAAACGCTTTGGTGTTGAAGCACTTTACCAAGATGCTTTAGAAATTATCATTCCAGACGCATATGCTAATGCAATTGATGAAGCTGGTATTGAGCCAGTTGATTTCCCCGAAATCGATGGAACTGAAAACTTTGCTAAAGGTGAAGACTTCACATTCACAGCAACAGTGACGGTTAAACCAGAGCCGAAACTAGGAGACTACAAAGGTCTTGAAGTAACGAAGCTTCCAATAGAAGTAACAGATGAAGAAGTAGAAGCTCAAATCGAAGCAGAATTAGCAAAAAAAGCAGAGCTTGAAATTAAAGAGGACGAAGCAATTGTCGAAGGTGACACAGCAGTTATCGATTTTGAAGGCTTTGTAGGTGACGAAGCTTTTGAAGGTGGTAAAGGTTCTGACTACCCATTAGAAATTGGTTCAGGCTCATTCATTCCAGGCTTTGAAGAGCAATTAGTAGGCGTGAAAGCTGGAGAAGAAAAAGATGTTGTTGTTACTTTCCCAGAGGAATATCACGCTGCTGAACTAGCTGGTAAGGAAGCTACTTTCAAAGTAACTGTGAAGGAAGTAAAAACAAAAGTATTACCTGAATTAGACGATGAGTTTGCAAAAGAATTAGATTCAGAGGTTGAGAGCGTTGAAGCTTTACGCGCAAAAATCAAAGAAACAACTGCAGCACAAAAAGAAGCGGATTCTGAAGCGGCATTGCGTGATGAATTAGTTGAAAAAGCAGCTGAAAACGCTGAAATCGATATCCCACAAGCAATGATTAATTCAGAAGTTGACCGCATGGTACAAGAATTTGAACAACGCCTTCAAATGCAAGGTATGAACCTTGAGCTTTACTACCAATTCTCAGGTCAAAATGAAGCTGCATTACGCGAGCAAATGACTGCTGATGCTGAAAGCCGCGTACGTGTGTCATTAACATTAGAAGCTATCGCAGCTGCTGAAAAAATCGAAGTATCTGAGGAAGATATTAAAGCAGAATTAGAAAAAATGTCTGCACAATTCGGTATGACAGTTGACCAAATTACGGCTGCATTAGGTGGCACGTCTGTTTTAGAAAACGATATTCGCACTCAAAAAACAGTTGAATTGCTAGTTGAAAGCGCGAAAATTTCTTAATCTACTATACATTGTGATTGGCGCCATTCAAAATTTTGAGCGGCTCCATCTTCATTTAGCGCACTAAATAAAATGACAAAAAGTATTCATCTCCACCTTAAAGGGACGGCTATCTTTTCCTAAATGAAGATGAAATTACTTGCCAAATAATTATAGATAAAACAAGGTGCGTTGTTTTGTACCTTGTTTTATCACATATACATATGAAAGCAGTCAATATATTTGATAAAGGACAAATAATCTTGTAAGATTGAAGCTTGAATAGGGGTGAAACAAATTGTTCAAATTTAATGATGAAAACGGCAATTTAAAATGCTCTTTCTGTGGAAAACCACAAGAACAAGTTCGTAAGCTGGTAGCAGGACCAGGTGTATATATTTGTGATGAATGTATCGAACTGTGCTCTGAAATTGTTGTAGAAGAGCTTGGAGTAGAAGATGAAATCGACTTCAAAGATATTCCAAAACCGAAAGATATTTTAGGGATTTTGGATGAATATGTGATTGGACAGGAGCGCGCTAAAAAAGCATTAGCTGTAGCGGTTTACAATCATTATAAACGCATTAACTCAAATGCTAAAATCGACGATGTGGAATTGTCGAAATCAAATATTGTGTTAATTGGGCCAACTGGTAGTGGTAAAACATTATTAGCACAAACATTAGCACGTATTTTAAACGTACCATTTGCGATTGCGGACGCAACTTCTTTAACAGAGGCAGGCTATGTCGGAGAAGACGTAGAGAATATATTATTAAAGCTTATTCAAGCGGCTGATTATGATATCGAGCGTGCTGAAAAAGGAATTATTTATATTGACGAAATCGATAAAGTGGCACGTAAATCAGAAAATCCGTCAATTACGCGTGATGTATCTGGTGAAGGTGTGCAACAAGCATTGCTAAAAATTTTAGAGGGTACTGTAGCAAGCGTTCCTCCTCAAGGTGGTCGTAAGCATCCACATCAGGAATTTTTACAAATTGACACATCAAACATCCTCTTCATCGTAGGGGGCGCATTTGATGGTATTGAACAAATTATTAAACGCCGTCAAGGTGAAAAAGTAATTGGTTTCGGCTCAAATCCAAATAAAGTGGAAGAGGAGCAAGGTTCATTATTAGCTCAGCTTATTCCAGAGGACTTGTTGAAATTTGGTTTAATCCCAGAATTTATCGGGCGTTTACCTGTATTGGCAAGCTTAGAGCAGCTAAATGTAGATGCACTTGTACAAATTTTAACAGAGCCGAAAAATGCATTAGCGAAACAATACCAGAAAATGCTTGAACTTGACAATGTAGAGCTTGAGTTTGAAGAAAAGGCGTTAGAGGAAATTGCTAAATTAGCGATTGAGCGAAAAACAGGCGCACGCGGCTTACGTTCTATTATTGAAGCAACAATGCTAGATGTAATGTTTGAGCTACCATCACGTGATGACATTGTAAAATGTGTGATTACTGCTGAAACAATTATCGATAAAGCAGAGCCTAAATTGCTACTTGCAGATGGTACTGAATTGAAAAGAGATAACGAAAAAACGTCTGCTTAAAATAGTACAGCGAACAATCGAAGCTGACATCGAACGTGCATCAGCACAAGTAGGTAGTCAGCTTTTCTCTATATTGTCAACAGCTATTAGCTAGCTTTTCTTCATAATTGATTGTACATAAAAATGATTCATGTCCGATAACAAATAAAGATGTTGAATTAAACACATACTATAAAAAGCGGGTTGTTACGGATTGATATAGATGGAGGTGAATCCCGCATGAATAAAATGAAAGAAAATATACCATTATTACCATTAAGAGGCTTACTTGTTTATCCTTCAATGGTGCTACATATCGATGTAGGGCGGGATCGTTCAGTTGCAGCATTAGAGCATGCGATGTTGAATGAAAGCTATATTTTTTTAGCGGCACAAAAGGATATGCGTGTAGAAGCGCCTGAAAAGGAAGATTTATTTAAAATCGGCACGCTAGCAACAGTGAAGCAAATGTTAAAATTGCCAAACGGTACGTTGCGTATTTTGGTGGAAGGTGTTAGCCGCGCGCAAGTAAAACGATATAAAGAAGATTTTAAATTTACAACTGTAGATTTAGAGCTATCGGAAGATTCAACATATAAAGACCCTGAAACAGAGGCTCTAATGCGTACTTTATTAGTTTATTTTGAAAAATACGCAAAAGTGTCAAAGAAAATTACAGAGGAAACGATTGATTCTGTTATAGACATTACAGAGCCGGGGCGGTTAGCGGATGTTATCGCGTCACATTTACCGTTAAAAGTGCAAGAAAAGCAAGAAATCCTAGCTATTTTTAATGTCAAAAAACGCTTGGATAATTTAATTATTCGTTTACATGATGAGCAAGAAATTTTAGATTTAGAAAAGAAAATTAATACAAAAGTAAAACAAGCGATGGAACGAACACAAAAAGAATATTATTTGCGTGAGCAGATGAAGGCGATTCAAACAGAGCTCGGTGACCGTGATGGCAAGATGGGAGAAATCACTGACTTGCGTAAGCGCATCGATGCTATTGGGATGCCAGAATCAACAAGGAAAGTAGCGTTAAAAGAGCTTGACCGCTATGAAAAATTGCCAGCGGCTAGTGCTGAAAGTGGCGTTATTCGAAACTATGTAGAATGGCTAGTATCGATTCCGTGGAGTGAGAAAACGGCGGACCGTTTAGATATCGTCCATGCAGAAGAAATTTTAAATCGCGACCATGATGGATTAGAGAAAGTGAAGGAACGTATTTTAGAATATTTATCTGTACGTCAGCTAACGAATACTTTACGCGGTCCGATTTTATGCTTAGCTGGTCCTCCGGGTGTTGGTAAAACAAGTTTGGCACGCTCAATTGCAGAGAGCTTGGATCGTAATTTTGTCCGCATTTCACTTGGTGGTGTGCGAGACGAATCCGAAATCCGTGGACACCGTCGAACGTATGTCGGAGCTATGCCGGGACGTATTATTCAAGGAATGAAAAAAGCGGGAACAATTAATCCAGTCTTTCTATTGGATGAAATTGATAAAATGTCGAATGATTTTAGAGGCGACCCTTCTGCTGCGATGTTAGAAGTGCTTGACCCAGAGCAAAATAATACATTCAGCGACCATTATATTGAAGAAACATATGACCTATCAAATGTCTTATTTGTGGCAACTGCCAATGATTTAAGTACGATTCCTGCACCGTTACTTGACCGAATGGAAGTTATTTCAATTGCGGGCTACACGGAATTGGAAAAGACGAAAATCGCTATGAATCATTTAGCGCCAAAGCAAATGAAAGAGCATGGCTTGAAGAAAGCCCAACTTATTTTAAAGGAAGAAGCGATTGTCGATATTATTCGCTATTATACACGTGAAGCAGGTGTGCGCGGTTTAGAGCGACAAATTGCGACGATTTGCCGTAAAGTTGCCAAAATTATTGTCTCTGGTGAGAAAAAACGAGTGACACTAAATGCTAAAACATTAATGGATTTACTTGGTAAGCATCGCTATCGTTATGGGCAGGCTGAAGAGGAAAATCAAATAGGCGTAGCGACAGGTCTAGCTTATACATCTGTTGGCGGAGATACGTTGCAAATTGAAGTTTCTTTAACACCAGGAAAGGGTAAAATCCAACTGACAGGTAAATTGGGAGATGTAATGAAGGAGTCTGCACAAACCGCTTTAACGTTTGTTCGTTCTTTAACAGAACAGCTTGGTGTTGATACGGATTATTTTGAGCAGCACGATTTACACATTCATGTTCCTGAAGGAGCTGTTCCAAAGGATGGGCCATCCGCTGGTATTACAATTGCAACCGCAATTGTCTCCGCAATCACGAATAAGCCAATTAAGCGGGAAGTCGGTATGACGGGAGAAATTACGTTGCGTGGACGTGTATTGCCTATAGGTGGTTTAAAGGAGAAGTCGTTAAGCGCCCATCGCGCAGGGTTAACAACCGTTATTTTACCAAAGGATAACGAGCGTGATATTGATGACATTCCAGAAACAATTCGCGAGCAACTTACATTTAAACTCGTGTCACAAGCAGAGGAAGTGCTTGCATTGGCACTTGACGGAGGTTTTTAATCACATGAAAGTCCATAATGTCGAAATGGTCATTAGTGCCGTTAGACCAGAGCAATACCCAGAAGATGGACTGCCAGAATTTGCTTTAGCAGGTCGCTCAAACGTCGGAAAATCTTCATTTATTAATCGAATGATTGGACGCAAGGCGATGGCGCGTATTTCATCCAAGCCAGGAAAAACGCAAACATTAAACTTTTATAAAATCGAGGAGCAATTATTTTTTGTCGATGTACCAGGTTACGGCTATGCAAAAGTTTCAAAATCAGAGCGAGCTGCTTGGGGGAAAATGATTGAAAAATATTTTACCGGACGAGAATTATTAAAAGCGGTTGTGCTAATTGTCGATTTGCGTCATTCACCAACTGGAGATGACCAGATGATGTATGATTTTTTAAAGCATTACAATATTCCATGTATCGTTATTGCAACAAAGGCAGATAAAATCCCAAAAGGTAAATGGGATAAACATAAAAAAATTGTTAAAGAAACACTTGATATGGACCCAGCAGACAAACTGATTGTCTTCTCCTCTGAAACAGGATTAGGCTTTGAGCAGGCATGGGGAGAAATTGAAGCATATATATGATAAAACGACTGGGCTGCCCGAACTTTTCTGGCAGCCCAGCTTTGATTATGTCAATTTAGATTAGCGAGGCGTAATTTAGAAATACGTTCCCTGTATATAAAAATGCCCACTGATTGAGAGCTTAATTTATGTTAAAATGAAAGAAAATACTAGAAAATTCATGATTATAGCCGATGAAACAGAGAAGAGGATAACTATTTCTGCGATGAAAATAACAACAGAAAACAGGTCGTGTGTCCCTATCTTTTTAGAAGAGTTCGTGAATGGTTATTTCTTTAAATATATATGATAGTGTAAACTAGACGGTTTATCTTTGAAGAAAACAATCAAATTTTAGTGTTAGTGACATATGTTTTTCATGGAAAGGAGGTTGATACAATGGATATCGCAGCATTAGCAATGAATATGAAACAAGCCCAATTAATGCAACAAGTTTCAATCGCTGTAACGAAGCAGGCGATGGAGTTTCAAGAGCAAAGCACCGAGCAACTATTAGAGGTAATCGATGCCCCACACCCGAGCTTAGGGCATGCGATTGATGTTTCTGTATAAGAAAATCGTCCAATCAAATCTAACTTTAGTCCAGATTTTTTCAAGCTATTTGGTGGAGGTTAACCTAAAACTGTCACGTCCTGTGACAACAGCTAACTTGCATCATGCCAAAATCTGTGACATCCGCTAGAGGCTTTAGGCCAACACGATGTTGGTCACTTAGTCGTTATCTTAGTATGCGATGTTCTCAGACTGAGTTTCTATGGTCAAAACACTAGCTGAAAGAAATTAAATGAAATGGACATTACATAGGAATTTGCAACAAAGAGGAGGAAGCGCATTGTTAAAAAAAGGAACAACAATGCTCGTAATGCTTGCGGTTTTATTAAGTCTCATAATACCAGCTCCGCAAGCAGAAGCAGCGACAACATATACATTTATTTCTGCATCATATAATGAAGCGGTTGCGAAAGATGGGACTGTTACAAAAACATTGAGCGGTGTTACGCTGGAGAATAGTCGAGGCAATCGCAGCACATTTAATATGGATAATAGTGCTAAACTTTATATTAACAATACAATGACGACGATTGATGGCTTTAAATCAGGCATGGAAGTAACCGTCAAGGTAAATTTGCGAAGAGTAACAGAAATGCGTGGAACTTCGGCTGTTGAGCAAGGCACAATTGCACCAAATAGCAAACAAACGTATGGAACAGTGACAAAGATTGACCCGAATGGCTTGTTTGTAACGATTAAAATGGACGGTGCAAAAGAGCAGGATTATTATGTGAACAAAAATACGAAATTTATAAAGGGCTCCTCCACATATGATTTAAGTGCGTTGTATGAAGGAGACCGTGTAAAAGTGAAGTTTTCAAGCCCATCTACTTCAATTATTTCTGAAATGGAAATTATCGTAACAGGTGTGCAAGTAGCGAATGTTTATAAAGCAAAGCTACAAACAGTTAATACTTCTGCGAATACATTTGTCGCACAAAACGCGCATGCCTTCACCAATTGGCTATTTGGCACTTCAGAAAAAACAGCAATGAATACTTTCACATTTGATAATAATACATCGATTTATGTTGGTAATGAAAAGATTGCAAAAAATCAGTTAAGAAACTATCAAAATAGTGAACTTTATTATGTTACAACGAAGCAGTTTGGCAAAGAGGTCGTAAAAAAAATAGTGGTTTTACAAAATAATGAGCGCACCTACTATGAGCCATTAACAGCGGTAAATACATCTTTAAATTTCTTGCGACTTGGTTATGCAGGTCAACTATATTTCCATGAAGGCTCTATTTTAATTCGCAACGGTCGCTTAGTGGAGCCATCGACTTTAGCTGCATATGGTTCTGCATATGTAGTTACAGATGGTACGACAAATAGCCGATTTGCACATGTTGTCAATATTACGAATGATAGCTTTACATCACCAAATTTAGCGCAGCATGGTCTATACTTCGGTGAGCTAGTATTTGTTGATATGGACAATTATTTAGTGGAGATTGATGGCTTAGAGTTACTTGAAAATAATTACTGGGTGCCGAAGTCGACTACTACATTCGCTTATAGCAACAGTTCACACATGGTAACAAATGTACGCAATGGTGTTATTTCAATTGTGCCAAATATGGATTTAATTGAACATGAAGGGGCATATGGCTATTACTATGTAAAGGATGGTCATATCCAAGCATTGCATGTACTTACTCCATCCCAGAAAAAATCAGAGCTTGTGTTAACAGGTCGCATTCAAGATTTCCGTACATTGACGAGCAATGGAAACGAAACACGCTTAATGAATGTTAAAGATGTCAGTCAATGGCTGAATGGTGAATGGATTGATAACGGCTCTTTAACAAATGTCATGCTCGATCAGGCGATGATTATTAAAAATGGTAAAGTGATTAAAGCTTCAGAGCTAAAAGCATCAGATCGTGTCGTATTATTTACGAATGCTAGCTTCGATGCACATGTTATTTTAGTGAATGAGTAAGATTGAAAAATGAAAATAGTGAAGGGGTTGTCGAGAAAGATTAAGGTCTCTCTAACACAATCAAAAATGCCGGTTTACTTGTTCACTTTAAAGCTGAAAGAATATGCCTTAAAGTTAGAGATAATAACCATTTTATAAATGGTTATTATCCAAAGTAAAGAAGTAGAAGGCATCTAAAAAATGACATGTTAGATCCCTTTTAGACATCCCCCTCTCTACTATTTAATAAAGGAGTGTAGAGTATGAAACAGCGTCAATGGTTAGTCACAATCGTCTCCTTACTGCTATTTACAGTTGTTCTTTATTCAGGAAAGGCTCATGCAAATACGATTGATCTTAACGGTGGGGTTAAAAATGAAAATACATATGAAGAATATATTTTCTTAACTGGACAACCTATCAAATTAACGGGTTCTAATAAAAATGTCTCTGTTACAGTTAAAGAAGGAAAAGACAAAGTAACAGAAACATATAAGTTAACATTGACAGGGGCAAATGGTGAGCAGTTATCACGCCAATTTACATATGTTTTTGATGTAACGAATTATGATCAAATTGGACAAAGCACTGCAACAGGCGAAGTGACAAAATATACGGAGAAAATTACGATTGGCAATAAGACGTACACATTAACAGATTATCAATTTTCCAAAAGTGCAGTAACAGATAAGCGCCCAGCATCTGACTATTTTTCGGGGAATGCGGTTGCACGTAAAACGTATTCTGTAAAACAGGGTAGAAATACGAGCGAAATGATAGTGCATATCGATAGCCGCAATGAAGGCTATGAAAATTTCTGGGGAGCGACAGAAACACAAATTACTGAGTATGAAATGATTTTTGAGGACGGGGCAGTTGGTACAGTGAAAAACCGCGTATCCTCATCTAAGTCTAGAACATTAAACTATGAGGAAAATGCCTCTACTTTATCTAGCTTTTACGGCGGGTATGTTGTAAATAGCACAGCGGATATTATTTCTGAATATGATTACAAGTTACCTAAGAGATCTGGAACGGTATCGCTTAATTTAAAAATGATGCCACGTGTCGAGCGGTTAATTGTTCCAAAATTTAGGGATTTATCAAGCCATCAAGCAAAGGATGCTATCGAGAAGTTATATTCTTTAGGTATTTTAGATGACCAATCGAATTTCTTCTCACCAAATACGCCTATGCAGCGCTATGATTTTACGGTGGCGATTGGCAAGGCTATTGATTTACGTGTACTTGAAGAAAGTACAAGCGGGAAAAAAACACCTCCTAGTATTTTTAATGATGTGAAGCGTACGACAAAAGATTACGGCTATTTAGCATCTGCTGTCAACAAAGGAGTTGTGACGGGAATAACGCCATCTAAATTTGACCCTAATGGCTATTTAACGCGCCAGCAAGCTGCTGCCATTTTAGTGCGTGCACTCGGCTTAGAGGGGAAAGCTCCTGACCCTGGCTTTAAAACAAATTATCGCGACGATGCTAAAATAACAGGTTACGCACGTGATGCGGTTTATGTTGTATCAGAGCTCGGCTTAATGACAGGTGACTCTGTAACGGGCAATTTCAATCCGAAGCAAAACTTAACACGTGCACAAGCTTCATTAATTATGATGCGTTTCCTTGAATATTTAGAAAATGATTTAAAACAAAATTTCCGCGACGATATTTTATTCTTTGACTAAGGGGAGGCTACATGGATACTATGAAAAAAACATGGATGATTATACTTTGTTCAGTGCTAGTTTTGGCAACATGGCTTCCACTTACAGCACCGGCAAATGCCGCAGCAGTATCGATTTCAGATGTTGACAAAAATAGCGAAAAATATACGGCAGCACAATGGGCTGTTGAGCAAGGCTTAGTGCAACTTTCAGGCAATAAGTTTCAGCCGAATGCAACTGTCAGCGAGCAGCAAATGCTAATGATGGTTGCACAGCTTGATAAAAACTATCATTTTAGCTATACAAATGACATGATTTACACATATTACGCGGATTTAAACTTGCCTATTTACGGTGCAAATAATGCGGGACGTCGTACTGCGAACGCAACGCGAGGACAGTTTGCTCGTCTTTATGCGGCAATGAATAGTCTGGATTTGTCGGAAGTCCAAGCAGTGCAATATTTGTATACACATGAAATTACAACAGGTTTAACAGGGAAAAAAACATTTGATGACTATGCTGCAACAAAAGCAATTACGCGCGGCGACCTTGTTACATTTTTATATCGCACAGTAAAAAGTGGGGGAATAGCTATTGAGGGCTTGCACGCAGCCCCATCTGGTAAAGATAATAGCAAGGTGACATTACCATTAAACTTCGTCAGCTCTAATGGTACGGTAGAATTAACTCCACCACCTAAGACGGAAAATGGAAATTCAAACAATCCAAGCGCATTTAAAGCTGTTCAAAGCATTAATGTTTCTACTGAGGAACTAACAGCGAACGGTCTAGATGCAGCAGCCATTTCAATTTTACTAAAAGATAGCTATGGGAATGACATTCCTTATGACACAACGCTGCAATTCAAAGTAACATCTAAAGTGGGCGCACGTATTGTTGAAGCACCTCCAACAACTGGTTCACAGCCAGAGAACAATGCAGGCAGCAGCACAACGACGATTTTCACAGATGGTGGCGAGCTAAATGCTTATATTATTGCACCTAAATTAACAAAGTCTGAAAAGGATATCATTACGTTCGAGCTTGTGAACAATAATGAGACGAAATTTGCCAGCTATCGTAACCAACAAATTGAAGTAGAGCTACGCTATGTACCACGTGCTGAGGTGCGCATTTCATATGAGGTGTATGACCCAGACCAGCCAAATGGTGGTGGCAATGTTGTGCCAGGTCCTAAGCCATTACCAGCATTACCTGTTGGTAGAGCTGATGGTAATACAATCCAAGCAATTCCATTTACACCAAATGGCATTATCGAAGTTCGTGACTATGACCCAGATGAACTAACGTTTGACGGGGTGAAGTGGGAAAATTATACGAGTTCTACAGGGCAAATTGTCAACGGTCGTGTAAGAGATAATGCCATTCAATATGAGAATGCGGAGCTTCGTATGGATAATCAGCTTATTTCTGTTTGGCTCTTCGAACAAATTTTAGAACGTATGATTAATGAGTATGATAAAGTGAATGTTTTCTACACAATTAATAGTGAAGGACGAGCTGTTTATAATTTACAGGACGTAATGGATGAGAGCTTCACAAGTCAATTTGAATCAAAAATCCATGCATTAATCGTTCATTTATTAACATACTTCCCGCGCAATACGAATGATTTAACGATGGCTCATTACGATAGCGTAAAGGCTGTCAAAGCAATTTTTGACTCTTTAAGCCGTGCAGACCAAGATTATTTATCGAAAAATTATAAAGATACTGTTGGGAATTTAAGCGGTTATAACGCGAAGGTGGACAGCTTAAAAGAAAGCCAAGCAATTGTTGAGCGTCCAGAAGGAATGGAACGCTATACGAAAGTCATTGTGAACTTAGTAGCACCCGGTGGACGTGTTATTACGGATTATAAAGGAACAGCAGAAATCGAGTTTAATGGGCAGCGCAAAGTAGTCTCATTCAATACCAACACAACAGACTATAATAGTGGGACAGGCTATGCTGGCTCGGCAGTCGCCTATTTCGATTCAATTATATATGGTTCATCGACTGCAACAGCAGCGCTTATTTCGTCCAATATTGACCCGCGTTATCGCGATATGTTTAAAGAATTAATTGGTGTACCAGTAAAAGAAAAAATCTTCACAAACTTTAAGTTTACACAAAATAAATGTACGCTTGTAACGGAAGTCGCGTTTGTTGTTGACCAATCGGGCTCAATGCGCAAGCAAGACCCGAATAATTTCACAGCAGAAAAAACAAAGCAGCTTATTCGTCAAATTGGCTCGAATAATAATATCGTCGTTCCATTTGCTTCAAATCCAGGCTCTGTTGTTAAAGGAACCGCGACGAATTTAGCCAATATGGAAGGGTTTATTTCATACGATAAAATGACTTCGCGTGGAACTAATATTGCAAAAGCTGTACAAACAGCACTTGACAATTATTCAACAGACAATAATGTATCAAAATCGATGGTATTAATTACGGACGGTAAAGCGCCGAATGCACAAGTGGAAAGAATCATCGATAGTGCGAAAAAAGCAAAGGTGCAAATTCATACAATTGCTGTTGGACCAGCGAAAGACGTCAATACAGCTATTTTGAAAAAAATTGCCTCTGAAACAGGTGGTCAAAGTTATCATGTAACGGATATCGAGCGTTTGCATAGCGCATATCAGGCAGTTGTCGATGCAATTTTATGTCAAACTTTCGTTTCTGACGCAAGCTGTGATACGAGTGCGGGTCTATTTAATGCAGCGACAGTTGATATTACACGTTCAACGGTAATTATGACAGCCGAAATCAATGAAAATTGTACAAATGTAGCATCTGTACAAGTACGCTTTAGCTCTGTGAACGGAGATGTCAACTATGATTTAATCGATCGTGGTCAAAATATTTTCAAAGCAAGCCAAGCAGTTCGCAAATTTAACCGTTTCGACTTATACAACGGAGTAATCTTCCGCGCATTCGACCAAAACGGCAACTTAATTGCAGATAAAGAAGTAAAACTATAATAAAAAACGAGCAAGGGACCGCCTGAAAAGTGATTTTGAGACGGTCCTATATGCTCGCTTTTTTGTTTCCTTAAAAATCGGCTACCAATTGCTTATTTTTTAATTTGTACACATAATCGGCATACTTTGAGGCTGCTTCATCATGTGTGACGTTTATAATCGTTTGTCCATTTGCTTGGAATTGTGCTAATAGCCTTAGTAGTGAGTTAGTCGCATCATTATCTAAATTATTCGCAGGCTCGTCACAAATAAGCACATCAGGATTGTTAATTAGCGCTCTTGCAATTGCTATTCTCTGTTTCTCGCCATTAGATAACTCTGCAGGAAATCGCTCAAATAGTTTGGAGTGAATACCGACTTGCTCTAATATAAGCTCAGCTTTTGGATATAAGATTTTTTTCGGCTCATCAAAAATAAGCGGTAGCATGACATTATCCAATACAGAATAATTCGGTAAAAGCTTAAAGTTTTGAAAAACAAAGCCGACGTGTTTACTGCGATAATTCCTTCTTGCCTTCTCACTTAATTGATAAATATGAATATCATTGTATAGTACATCTCCGGTAGTAGGGGGTAGTAGACCAGCAATACAGCTTAAAAATGTTGATTTCCCTGTGCCTGAAGGACCGATGATTGTATGCCATTGCCCTTTTTGAATTGTTAAGGAAATATTATGTAAAATATCAATTTGGCCTGATGAATTAGTGAAGGATTTGCTAAGATTGTGAATTTTAATCATGATATTCACCTCGATTGTTATAATAATGAATTATGGAATATTTTTAAGTATATTATTTTAGCATTTTGGACAGTAGCGATGATATTTCACAAAATGTTGATTCATATAAACAGCAAACGCCTCTTTTAAAAATGGGATGAACATTGGCTTTAGCAGCGTTATCCCTCAGTAAAAGGAAAGCGATGAAAACATTGATTTCAATGCGGTGGCAAAGCAAAATGGACTTTTCGGACAACCCCTTTATTTTTTGCTATAGTGCATGCGGTATCCCTAGGTTGCTATAGCATAGCACGGATATTTTCCCTTTGCACCGTCAATATACCGCCATTTTTTTGTCGGTATCCGCCATTTTACCGCCAAATTGTCGAAAAATAAAAAATATATCTACACTTTATTTTTAATTTCGCTAAAATAAATAATAGAAAGTATTTTAAAACTATTTTAATTTCTTTCAGCGGGTGTCTAAACACCCGCTGAAAGAAGTTAAAGCCTCCGGCGAATGTCACGGATTTTGAAAATTCTGGACGCAACTACGTCGAGGCGTAATGGATTGATGGGAGGTGGTTTAGTACAAAAGGGGGATAACCAGCTTAAATGTCATTTTGAAGAAATAGTAACTTTAGAAGCTAGTGTTGATGAACAATTAGTATTGTACAGCAAATTAACAACGATTTACGCCACGGCAAATATTCATTATTTATTTACTAGATGCTAATATTGCACCAAACATTGACTGAAGACGCTATAACAAATGTTGAAAAAAACTTACTAAAAAATGATGAAATGAGGCTGATTTAATATGATGAAAATGATTCAATTTTTACGTGACAATATGGACATTGCAAAGCTATTACATGAAGGAAAAGTATCTCTAGTCGGCGTTACGGCACAAGAGCAAGAAGCGATTGTAGAAGCGTTTGCGGAGGAGGTACATGCTGACGGTGTATACTGGCAATAAAAAATGAAAAAACAATGGCTAATACTAATAGTATATCTAGGGTTAGGTATATATTTGTCTATCGTTGCTTACAAAGTTCCATTGTTAAAAATGGAACTAGAGCAGCGAGACGGACAGTGGAGTGTAAAAGCACATTATTATGAATCATGGGCAAGAGAACAAGGTCTTGAAATAGGAGATATTGTGCTGGCAATAGGTAAAAAGCCAATTGCGTCGATGCCATTAGTTCCATATGATGAAACAATAAGGGGCGCAAATGAATTAACAATAAAAAAACATGATGGAACGATAATAAAAATTGCTGTACTTCATGTAGATTTGCCAGCACAATTTTACTTGCATGTTTTGTTTCCGATTATTTACTTTGTTCTATCGTTAGTGGCCGCATTATATTTATATAAAAAGCAACAAGATATTGAAAGTGTCAAGTGGCTGAGTGGTTTTATTCTTACTGTAGCATTAACCTATTTAAGTAGCGTAGCTTCTAGTAAAGGCGATTTTATTGGAACGATTATAAATAGTGGCGGAATTTTCCTTGTTCCACTTATACTACTTCAATTTTTAAAAGGTTATTATAATTATTTACATATCAAATGGCCATTTATACAGCATATTGAAAGATTTTATGTATTGCCTATAATGGGTGCTGTATTAGGTGGCGTCGAAATATTGTATCCTTATACTAAAAGTGTTATCGTCATAATTTTACTTGCAACATCATTCCTACTTTTTTCATTTCCACTATCGATATTGCTATACAGCTATTATAAAGAACGTACCGTTCAATTACGCTTATTAATTTTAAGCGTAATTTTGCCGTTTTCACCATTTTTATTGCTGTTCGTGTTGCCAGAGGTGCTTTGGCAGCGTCCGATTTTACAGGCGGAATATAGCATATTATTTGTACTATTGATTCCGTTTTGCTTTATGTTTTTACGTGTGACCGAGAGATTATTTGATATTCATTATTATATTACGCGGACAAACTATTATTTAATGGCTACGGCGATTTTAACTGTATGGCTTTATATAGGCTTATATTTCTTATTGGAAAAAGAGTCTAGCTGGGAAATTGTCTTTTTCTTATTTATTTCTATTCTTCTATTTTTCTACATAAAGGAAAAGGCGGATGTGAAATATCGTAATATTTTATTTACGCCAAAGGGCAATACGATACGACAGCTTTCACGAGCGATTAATCAAATGAGTGAAGCATATAAAGTGGAGGAGCTTCTTGCGATTTTAAAGCAGGAGGCTATCAAGCATTTGGAAATAGAAAACATCGAAATTGTTGCTTTTGACGAAAAAGAACGTAAAATGCCTGTTTGCTACACAATAGAGAGTGAACAAATCCAGCAGCTACAAGTAGGAGAAGTTATTAAGCTCTCGAATGAATATGTGGCGCTTATTCATCAGGAGCCGCATATAAAAAGGTTGCTACTTATCGAGCATCGTAACGTGATTCGCTTAAAGGATGAGGAGCTTTTATGGCTAAAATTATTGTTGAAATATACGGAAAGTACAATTGAAAGCCTGAAAAAAATCGAAGAATTATTACAGGAATTGAGAAATGTACAACAAACAGCGGAACAGGAGCCTGTATGGTTGAAGAAGCTAGTATGGTTAAAAGTGGAGCAGGAAAAATATTATGTTGCACAGGAATTACATGATACGGTATTACAAAATTTAACACATCTTACACGTGAAATGAGTTTATTGCTGGAAAATGATGCAGCTATATCAGTCCAAGGGCTGTATCAACAAATGCAAAATAATGTACAGGATTTACGCTCATATTGCGAGACATTAAAGCCGCCTGTATTAGATAAACTGGGATTGACAGTAGCATTGAGTCAGCTTGCACAGCAAGTGAGCAATAAAGCAAATTTTAAATTATCTACAACCTTTGAACGTGTTTATTTACAGAATGAACAGCTACCTTTAGTCATTTATCGGATTGTCCAGGAGCTACTGAATAATGCACTGAAGCATTCTGAGGCAGAAAAGGTAACGCTTTCTTTACAGGAGGTAGATGAAGGCTTTGAATTAATTTATGAGGATGACGGCATTGGCTGTACACTCGAACAGATGCTACAGACAGACTCTTTAGGTATAAGAGGCATCCGTGAAAGAGTAGAGGCGTTTAATGGAAAATGTCGCATAGTGACAAACATAAATGAAGGTGTATTTATTCACATTATTATAGAAGGGCATGAAGAAGATGATTAAGGTGCTTATTGTAGATGACCATCCCATTGTGCTAGAAGGGTCAAAGCGATTAATGGAATCGGCTGATGACATCCAAATTGACACGGAACTACAGGCTAGTAACGTGATAAATCAGTTATCCACAAATCACTATGATGTTTATTTACTCGATGTGAATTTAGGTGAATACGATGGCATTTCTTTAGCACAAATGATTAGGGAGCAAACGACTGCACGAGTCATTTTATATACAGGAAACGACCCGACAAATTATTATTCACTTATCGTTGAAAAGAAGGTGGATGGGGTAGTCTCGAAAATGGCGACGCGCTTTCAAGTAATTCAAACGATTCGTGCAGCGACCCAAGGACTTATTATGATACCAATGGATTTCCTCGATTACATTGATTTTAATAGCAAGGAAGAAATTCAGTTGACCGCAAAGGAAAAAATGCTTGTTTCGTGGCTACAGGAAGGTTTGACAAATAAAGAAATGGCGGCAAAATTGCATATATCTGTACGTACGATTGAGCGCTATTGGACGCAGCTATTTCAAGTTTTAGGCGCAACATCTCGTGAATCGGTGCTGGAAATTGTAAAGGAGCAGAGGCTTCTAGAGTAAAGAAAAAACTTGAGGCTGGGACATAACTTTATTATTTCGAAAAATGAAGAAAATAGATAACAATTTTTCTGCTTTATAGAGTTAAATATTCCGTCTTAAATCGAAAAAATGTTAGACCAACAAGATTGTGGTCTAACATTTTTTCTTTTTGTCCCAGCCTCTTTTTATATGTACGTTGCAATCAATATAGTGCTCACGTTAAAGCAAGCTTATTGAAAATGTATATGAAATTTGTTAAACTTATTTTAGAATGATTCTAAAATAGTAATTACGTTCATAGCATGTTCACAAAACAGGTCGTGAAAATAGGCGTTTTTGTGTTACAATATGAATTATGAATTAGAATGTGTGAGGTGTGGGGGTTCATGCATACTTTAATTGTAGGCTTGAATTATAAAACAGCGCCAGTAGAAATTCGAGAAAAGCTATCCTTTATTGAAAGCGAAATACCGAATGCGATGGAGGCGCTACAACAGCAAAAGAGCATTTTGGAAAATGTAATTGTATCGACATGTAACCGTACAGAAATATATGCGGTTGTAGATCAATTGCATACAGGACGTTATTATATTAAACGTTTTTTAGCAGAATGGTTCAATATTTCAATTGAAGAGTTTGAAGGGCATTTATTCATTCATGAAGAACAGCAGGCAATCCAGCATTTATTTAAAGTAACCGCTGGTATTGATTCGATGATTCTTGGTGAAACGCAAATTTTAGGGCAAGTGAGAAATAGCTTTTTACAAGGGCAGGACCTTGGTGCAACAGGTACGGTATTTAACCAATTATTTAAGCAGGCAGTGACATTTGCAAAACGTGCGCATAATGAAACAGCTATTGGTGAAAATGCGGTATCTGTATCGTATGCAGCAGTGGAGCTAGCAAAGAAAATTTTTGGCTCATTAAAGAAAACACATGTAGCGATTTTAGGTGCTGGAAAAATGGGAGAGCTAGCCATTCAAAACTTATATGGTAATGGTGTAGGTAAAGTAACGGTCGTGAACCGTACATTTGAAAAAGCACAGGATTTAGCTAGTAAGTTTGATGGGACAGCAAAATCAATGCAAGAGTTGCAATGCACGCTACTTGATGCGGATATTTTAATAAGCTCTACAGGTTCGACAAATTATGTCATTGATTATGAGCTAATGCAATATGTGGCACGCATGCGCAAAGGGCAGCCGTTATTTATGGTTGATATTGCAGTTCCGCGTGATTTAGATCCACGCATAGCAGATTTACCGAATGTCTTTTTATATGATATCGATGATTTGCAAGGGATTGTGGAAGCTAATTTAGCCGAGCGTGAGAAGGCTGCTGAACAAATTACACAAATGATTGATTATGAGATAGTCGAATTTAAAACATGGTTAGCAACATTAGGTGTAGTGCCTGTTATCTCTGCATTGCGTAAAAAGGCTAGTCGCATTCAAGAGGAAACGATGCTTAGCATTGAAAATAAAATGCCAGACTTAACAGAGCGTGAGCGTAAAATTTTAAGCAAGCACACAAAATCAATTATTAACCAGCTATTGAAAGAGCCGATTTTACAGGCGAAGGAAATGGCGAATTCTTCAAAAGCTAATGAGCAATTACAATTATTCCAAGAGATTTTTGGTATTGAAGATGATGTGCAAAATGAAGTTGTTACACATATGAATGGGAGCAAAGTGCAAGTCCAACCAAAGCTAGCATTTGAATCATAGTCATCAATAAATAAGAGAACTTTTGCGATGAAAATGACAAAAATTGAAATAAGTTTTCTGTGCAAAAACGAATCGAGCAGTGTTTTATTTTAACAAATACTAATCGCTCATTTATCGTGATAATGAGGGAAAACAAAATAGAAGCGTTTTCATATCTGTATGGTAAAATAATAGATAGGGGGCTGTCGAGAAAGCAGGTTGGCACCTGCCTTTCACGACAGCTTTTCTTATGCTCTAAAAATGTGTTATTATGCTATTGGAAGCTTGATAAAATTGGAATTTTGATGATAAAAGAAGGGATACTCATGTCTGAAATGATAATGACGAGAATATATGAAGCAATTGTCATCCTGTATGCGATTGGTCTCGTCTTTTATTTTATTGATTATTTATACCGACGTGTTCAGGCACGCCGCATAGCATTTTGGTTTGTATCCATTGTTTGGGTATTACAAACAATATATTTTATTTGGTTTATTTTTGAGATGAAACGTTTCCCTGTATTGTCTTTATTTGAAGGCGTTTATTTTTATGCATGGTTGCTAACGTCGCTATCCATTATTTTGCATTGTATCGTGCGGGTAGATATGCCAGTTTTTTTTATGAATCTGCTAGGCTTTGTATTCGTCACAATTCATTTATTAGCACCAAATGATGTAGTGGAGCCTGTGAGAAATTCACTCATTTCAGAAGTGCTCATTATTCATATTAGCTTTGCCATTGCGTCTTATGCGGCATTCTCATTATCCTTTGTTTTTTCTGTGCTGCATTTAGTGCTTTATCGCATTTTAAAGGAAAAAAAGTTCAATCCTTTATGGTCGAGGCTACCAAACCTAAAGCAAACAACGAACTGGATGAGCTACTCGATGCTCGCAGGTATTCCTTTGTTATTCGTAAGCTTAGTGTTAGGATTAGAATGGGCATTTTTATCAATTGATGAATTTACACTTATTGACACGAAAATTTTAGGTTCCTTTTTAATTGCTACTATATATCTTATTATTTTATTGTTACATCGAAGTAAGAAAATGATGAGTACGACGTATGCATGGGCACAAATTTTTATATTTTTGCTTGTCGTTATTAATTTCTTTTTAGGAAGTAAATTATCAACATTCCATTTATGGTATTAAATGAAAGAGGTAGATTTTTAGTGAGAAAAATTATTGTTGGGTCACGTAAAAGTAAGCTTGCATTAACGCAAACAAATTGGTTTATTAACGAATTACGTGCTTCAGGGGCACCATTTGAGTTTGAAGTGAAGGAAATCGTAACGAAAGGTGACCGCATTTTAGATGTTCAGCTTTCGAAAGTTGGAGGAAAGGGCTTGTTTGTAAAGGAAATTGAACAAGCGCTTTATGATAAAGAAATCGATTTTGCGGTACATTCGATGAAGGATATGCCAGCAGTGTTACCTGAGGGCTTAGTCATTGGCTGTATTCCTGCGCGCGAAGACGCACGTGATGCTTTCATCTCGAAAGGGCATGTCAAATTTGCTGATTTACCACAGGGAGCTATCGTTGGAACGAGCTCGCTACGCCGCAGTGCACAGCTTTTACAAGTAAGACCAGACCTTGAAATTAAATGGATTCGTGGCAATGTCGATACGCGTTTAGCAAAGCTTGAAACAGAGGATTATGATGCCATTATTTTAGCAGCAGCAGGTTTAAAACGCCTTGGCTGGAGCGATGATGTAGTAACAGAGTATTTACCTGTAGATATTTGCTTACCAGCCATTGCACAAGGCTCGCTTGGCATCGAATGTCGTGCGGATGATACGGAGCTACTTGCGGCACTGGCAAAGCTGACAGACGAAGCAACTTGGCGCACTGCTCATGCAGAGCGTACATTCCTTGCTGAAATGGATGGTGGCTGTCAAGTACCAATCGCTGGTTATGCGACTGTTGAAGGTGAGAATATCACTTTGACTGGTTTCGTTGCAGCTCCTGATGCTTCTGTTACATATCAGGAAACAATAACAGGAACAGATGCGGTGGCAGTAGGGAAAGAAGTGGCTGCATTATTAACGAAGCAAGGAGCATTCGAGCTAATCCAACGTGTGAAGGCTGAGCAAGATGCAAAGTAATGCACCGCTTGCAGGGAAAACAATTTATGTAACTGGAACACAAAAAGTCCAAACAATTACGGAGCTTGTAGAACGCCATGGAGGGGAAATTAAGTATTTTCCACTCCTAGCTGTACAGGAGTGTATAACACCTGAGGATGCTGGATGGCTGCAAAAATTAGCGCTATACGATTGGTTAATTTTCACGAGCCAAAATGCAGTGACTAGCTTTATCCAAAAACTTGAACGTAACCCTATAGACGTTTCATGCCGTATAGCCGCGGTAGGGGTAAAAACAAAGGCGGAGCTTGAGCAACATGGTTTTACCGTCGATTTTGTGCCGACAATATTTAGTGCAGATGTGTTTGTACAAGAATTTCCACAAATCGCTGAAAATAATCGCTGCCTCTTTTTAAGGGGAAGTTTAGCGAAAAATACGATTCGTGATGCGCTGCAATGCGATGAATGGACGGTTTATGAAACTGTTCCGCTCACTACATATGTTCAAGCGCTTGAAGAAAGCTTGTTGCAGGCAGAGGAGCCGATTGTTGTTTTTGCGAGTCCTTCTGCTGTGCAAGTATATGCGCAGAATGTCGTACCCGTAGTTGATTGGCATTATGTCACAGTGGCTTCCATTGGTCATGTAACGACAGCGGCATTAAAAGAGCATGGAGCACAGGTTGCGATACAGCCCCGAAGCTATACGATGCAAGCAGTAATAGAGCAGTTAATAGGAGGATATGAAAAGTGACACAATACCATTTCCAAAGACATCGTCGTTTACGCCAAAATGCAGGAATGCGTGCAATGGTGAAGGAAACATATTTGCATAAGGAAGATTTAATTTATCCTATCTTCGTAGCAGAGGGACAAAATATTAAAAATGAAGTGACATCAATGCCGGGTGTTTTCCAATTATCTTTAGACAATCTAGGAGCAGAGTTAGATGAAGTAGTGAGACTGGGAATCCCAGCGGTTATTTTATTCGGTTTACCTGCCGAAAAAGATGCAGTTGGAACAGGTGCATACCATAATCATGGCATCATTCAACAGGCGACTCGCTTTTCGAAGGAGCGCCATCCAGAGCTAATTGTTATAGCGGATACTTGTTTATGTGAATATACAGACCACGGTCATTGTGGTGTTGTAGAGGGTGACCAAATTTTAAATGACCCTTCATTAAATTTATTAGCACAAACAGCGATTTCACAAGCGCAGGCAGGAGCGGACATTATCGCCCCATCGAATATGATGGATGGCTTTGTCGCAGCAATACGCGCGGGCTTAGATGAAGCAGGCTTTGCCCACATTCCAATTATGTCTTATGCGGTGAAATATGCATCGGGTTATTACGGTCCTTTCCGTGAGGCGGCTGACGGTGCACCAAAATTTGGTAACCGTAAAACATACCAAATGGACCCGTCTAATCGCTTAGAGGCAATACGCGAGGCATCTTCAGATGTGGAGGAGGGCGCAGACTTCTTAATTGTCAAACCAGCTCTTGCTTATATGGACATTATTCGAGATGTTAAAAATAACTTCGTATTACCAGTGGTTGCGTATAACGTATCGGGGGAATATGCGATGGTGAAGGCGGCAGCAATTAATGGTTGGATTGATGAGCGAGCGGTTGTAATGGAGACATTACTTGGCATGAAGCGAGCGGGAGCGGATTTAATTATTACGTATCATGCGAAAGACGTAGCACAATGGTTGGAGGAGAAATAATATGCGTTCATATGAAAAATCAAAGCAAGCATTTAATGAAGCGATTAATTTAATGCCAGGCGGTGTAAATAGCCCCGTTCGTGCGTTTAAATCAGTAAATATGAGCCCGATTTTTATGGAATCAGGTCATGGTGCGATAATTCGTGATATTGATGGCAATGAATATATCGATTATGTTTTATCATGGGGACCATTGATTCTAGGTCATACTCATCCTGAGGTTGTCGTAGCAATTAGCGAGCAGGCTACAAAAGGTGCTTCATTCGGTGCACCAACATTATCTGAAAATAAATTAGCTGAACTTGTGATGGAGCGTTTGCCAGCAATTGAGATGATTCGTTTCGTTTCATCAGGCACAGAGGCGACGATGTCAGCGCTACGTTTGGCGCGTGGCTATACAGGGCGCGATAAAATTTTAAAATTTGAAGGCTCTTACCATGGACATGGTGATTCTTTATTAATTAAGGCAGGCTCTGGTGTTGCAACATTAGGCTTACCTGATAGTCCTGGTGTACCAGCAGATATTGCTAAAAATACATTAACAGTAGCATACAACGATTTAGAGTCAGCAAAATTAGTTTTTGAAAAATACGGCAATGATTTAGCAGCAGTTATTTTAGAGCCTGTTGCTGGCAATATGGGTGTTGTACCACCACAACCAGGCTTTTTAGAAGGCTTGCGCGAGCTAACGACAGCATATGGGGCATTATTAATTTTTGATGAAGTAATGACGGGCTTCCGTGTAGACTACGGCTGTGCACAAAGCTATTATGGCATCACGCCCGATTTAACTTGTTTAGGTAAAGTAATTGGTGGCGGCTTGCCTGTAGGGGCATTCGGTGGGAAGCGTGAAATTATGGAGAAAATTGCGCCAGCAGGTCCAATTTATCAAGCGGGTACATTATCAGGAAACCCGCTAGCTATGACAGCAGGCTATGAAACATTAGTGCGTTTAAATAAAGATTCATACGAATACTTCCGCAAGCTAGGCGACCAATTAGAAGAAGGTTTCCGCGCTGCTGCTACAAAATACAATATTCCGCATACAGTAAATCGTGCTGGTTCAATGATTGGCTTCTTCTTCACAAACGAGGAAGTAATCAATTTTGAAACAGCAAAAACTTCAGATTTAGAATTATTTGCGGAATACTTCAAGCTCATGGCGGAGGAAGGCATTTTCCTACCACCATCGCAATTTGAAGGTATGTTTATCTCAACAGCACACACGGAGGAGCATATTGCGAAAACAGTGGATGCCTTCCATAAAGTATTTGAGAAATTAGCAAAATAACTAAAAACGTCCAAAAGTCGAGTAGTCACCGATTTTTTGGGCGTTTTTTTGCATAAAACTTCGAATGTAGAATTATCTAATATGTAGTATTCCGACAAAAAAATGTCGACTTAGTGGCGGATATCATCGGTTTACAAGGGTATTTTTGGTTGTTATTATAAAATTAACCTAGGGAAATAAGTAATTTGTTACAATATGACCATTAATGTTGGATTAAAATAATCTAACGGATAAAAAAAGAAATGAATATAACAAATACTAAAGGGAGACGAATTTGATTGATGAATGAAGATTTTAAAAGTCGTAGCATTTTATTATGCGATTGACGATAGGAGGAATTTATATGAAAAAGTATTTCTGCATGTTATTTGCAGTATTACTGTTAGCTGCCTGTACAGTAAAGAACGAGTTACAGGCAAATATAGCTGATTTTGAAGATTCTGGATTCAAAAATAATGCAGGTCAAGTGATTGCTTTGACTGATAAGGGGTTGCTAATAAGCGGTCAACGAAGTACGAGTGATGGCAGAAAAAACAGCGATATTGATATGTTTTTAGCAAATCTTCAGATAGCAGAAGGTGAGATGTTTAGTGAGATTTACGAGGATACCCAAATTTCTACTGAAGGCTCAAAATATACGGTAGTTATTGATAAAATCATTCAATTTGAATTCGAAAAAATCGGGGATCGAATAATTAAAGATACTCAAGGCGTAGAATACTATACACAGGAGTATACGGGGGAATAAAACATGATTTAATGGAGATTATTTAGAATGATGAAAAATTGCACTCAATAGCCTTATAAAAATAAGGAAAGTAGATGGAGTACAACCAATTCTTTCGCGCGAATTATTCATCGATAAATCACGTTCTGCTCGATTAATATTAAATGAAACACGGAAATCACAGAACATTATCTCGGCGCCTGTAAAAAATCCTCAAAATTAGATAGTCCAAGACGATTCATTTTTCCCTCCATGAAAACATACAGTTAATGATAGAGGAGGGAGAGCGATGAAAACAATTACTTGGGATATGGCAGAGCAATTCACATTTCCAGTCGGGCTTGGTGCTGTTGAAGATGTTGTGACAGCGCGTGTTACACCACAGTGGGAGCAAAGTGATGATGGACAATCGATTCGGCTAACAGGTATTTATCATGTGACAGCCTCTGTTGCTTTTAATCCAGCACAAACTGTTTCACAAGTACATGGAACATATATCGAACATATAGATATCGAACAATCCACAGGTTATTTTGAATATGCCTTGCCGCTCGAAGTTGACTTGCCAGCAGATAAAGTAACGGGACCTGTTGAACTAAAGGTGCAAGATTTGAAAGCTGTCCATGATCAAGCAAGTTGCCAGCTTGTTTGGCAAGTTACATGTAATTTTGCGGAGCAAAATGAGACGACTGTACAAGTAGCGATGCAAGAGGCCGCCCCACAAATTGAAGACACTCCGCAACCTGTAGTGGCATCGGTAACTAGTGCGCAAGAGGAAGTGGCGGCGCATGAGATACAAGTGGAGGAAACGGCTATACCCGTTTATAAAGAAACGGAAAATTCGTTGGATACTCAACTAGAAGCTACTGCCGAGCCTGAGTTAGAGCTGCATCTTGACTCTACTAGTCATCTATTTATAGCGCACGATGATGAGCTCGGACAGCAGCCCGTAGCCCAGCAAACGGAGAATTCAGCATTACATGATGATTTTTTTGCGGAGCTAACCGAAACTTACAGCGTGCTGTCTGTCCAAAAAGATTAAGGTATTTTACTTATTCATTTTAAAATACGCTACAAACGGTCAATGCTTTACCCCGCATTAACAGACAGTAAGCCTCCCACTTTAAGACTTAAGTGAAATCGGCTTAAGGATAAGCGGGAGGTCAACTGCCCGTAAAAGCCCGATTGGTTCAACTAACAAAGCACCCACTGATTGAAGTTTCACTTAATTAAAACACAAACGAAGCGTCCAAAAAGCAGTGCTATGAACGCTTTTTGGACGTTAGATTCAAATAATATCAGTCAATAATAAGTAGGCAAGCAGCCCTAAGACGAGAAGTAAGATTAAATCGCCTGTTGTCGGAACAATAAAAACGCGCACACCTTGAAAGACGACGATTGGCAAAATAATCGTTCTGCAATAAAAACGTGTTTTGCGCAGCCACGGAGGCAATAAATAAGGATTGTAGTTTTTCCTACGCATATAATCACCCTTTCACTTTATATTTGTCGTTCTTTACCCCGCATTAACGGGCAGTAAGACACCTGCTTCAAGACTTGAGTGAAAATTGACTAAAGGATAAGCGGGAAATCAACTGCCCGTAAAAGCCCGATTGGTTCAACTAACAATCAGTGGGGAAAAGCCTCCACTGATTGGAGTTTCACTTTACCCCGCATTAACGGGCAGTAAGACACCTACTTCAAGACTTGAGTGAAAATTGACTAAAGGATAAGCGGGAGATCAACTGCCCGTAAAAGCCCGATTGGTTCAACTAATAATCAGTGGAGAAAAGCATCCACTGATTGGAGTTTCACTTTACCCCGCATTAACGGGCAGTAAGACACCTGCTTCAAGACTTGAGTGAAAATTGACTAAAGGATAAGCGGGAGATTAACTGCCCGTAAAAGCCCGATTGGTTCAACTAACAATCAGTGGAGAAAAGCATCCACTGATTGAAGTTTCACTTTACCCCGCATTAACGGGCAGTAAGACACCTACTTCAAGATTTGAGTAAAAATTGACTAAAGGATAAGCGGGAGATTAACTGCCCGTAAAAGCCCGATTGGTTCAACTAACAATCAGTGGAGAAAAGCATCCACTGATTGGAGTTTCACTTTATATTGCTGTCGACATGCTTTTCGTACTGAAGAAATTGTTGCTTGAAATTTCACTTTAAATTATATACAATATGTTCAAGTTAAATATTTGATGCAATGAATAGGAAGAGTAAAATGACAGCGTTTGTTTAGAGAGGGAGCGGTAGCTGAGAAGCTCCTACAATACCATCATTTGAATGTAGCCTAGGAGCAGTTTTTGTGAACGTATTTTCTCTTAATTCAAAATTAGGAGCATGAGCAATACCTTAGCAAAAGCCGGTTAAACACCGTTATCTGAATTGAGAGCCAATCGTTTTTTGATTGGAATTAAAGGTGGTACCGCGAACAAAATACATGCACTCCTTCGTCCTTTTACAGACGAAAGGAGTGTTTTTTATTTTGATTTAGCAAAACTCATGCAGGTGGACGAACATTTGCTAAATCAAAATCCCAAAGTGTCATTGATTTTCATTATTAGGAGGAATGCAGCATGACTGAACAGTTAACGATGTCAACAAAGTATGAGCCAAATGCGATTGAAGCTGGTCGCTATGAATGGTGGCTCAAAGGAAAATTTTTCGAGGCCCAGCCAGAGAGTGGGAAAGAGCCTTACTCCATTGTTATTCCACCACCGAACGTAACAGGAAAACTGCATTTAGGGCATGCATGGGATACGACTTTACAAGATATTGTTATTCGTATGAAGCGCATGCAGGGCTATGATGCACTTTGGTTGCCGGGTATGGACCATGCTGGAATTGCGACACAAGCAAAGGTAGAGCAAAAATTACGTGAACAAGGCGTGACACGCTATGACTTAGGGCGTGAAAAATTCCTAGAAAAAACTTGGGAATGGAAAGAAGAGTATGCAGGTCATATTCGTGAGCAATGGGCTAAATTAGGTTTAGCACTAGATTATTCACGTGAGCGCTTCACATTAGATGAAGGTTTGTCTGATGCTGTAAAGGAAGTATTCGTTCAATTATATGATAAAGGCTTAATTTATCGTGGTGAGCGCATTATTAACTGGGACCCAGCGGCAAAAACAGCGTTATCGGATATTGAAGTAATCTATAAAGATGTGCAAGGCGCATTTTACCATATGAAATATCCGTTAGCGGACGGTTCAGGGCATGTAGAAGTTGCGACAACTCGACCAGAAACGATGCTGGGTGACTCAGGTGTAGCAGTGCATCCAGATGATGAGCGCTACAAGCATTTAATTGGCAAAACAGTTATTTTACCAATTGTAGGACGTGAAATACCAATCGTAGCAGATGATTACGTAGATAAAGATTTTGGAACAGGCGTTGTAAAAATGACACCTGCGCATGATCCGAATGATTTTGAAGTAGGAAATCGCCATAATCTAGAGCGTATTTTAGTAATGCATGAAGACGGTACAATGAATGAGCTAGCTGGGAAATACCAAGGTATGGACCGTTTTGAATGCCGAAAACAAATTGTAGCTGATTTACAGGATGCTGGCGTTCTCTTCAAAATTGAAGAGCATATGCACTCTGTAGGCCACTCTGAACGTTCAGGTGCAGTTGTAGAGCCTTATTTATCTGCACAATGGTTTGTTAAAATGCAGCCGCTTGCTGATGCATCATTAGAGCTACAAAAAGATGAGGCAGGAAAAGTAAATTTTGTGCCAGCACGCTTTGAAAATACGTATTCACGTTGGATGGAAAATATTCGTGACTGGTGTATTTCTCGCCAATTGTGGTGGGGTCACCAAATTCCAGCATGGTATCATAACGAAACAGGCGAAATTTATGTTGGGAAAGAAGCACCAGCAGATAGTGAAAATTGGACACAGGATGAAGATGTATTAGATACTTGGTTCTCATCTGCTTTATGGCCATTTTCAACAATGGGCTGGCCAGATACGACTAATGAAGAATTTAAACGTTATTACCCAACAGGAACACTCGTAACGGGCTATGATATTATTTTCTTCTGGGTTTCCCGCATGATTTTCCAAGGTCTTGAATTTACAGGTGAGCGTCCGTTCAAAGATGTACTCATTCATGGTCTAGTACGTGATGAAGAAGGGCGAAAAATGTCAAAATCACTTGGCAACGGGGTTGACCCGATGGATGTGATTGACAAGTACGGTGCAGATTCCTTGCGTTATTTCTTAGCAACAGGGTCATCACCGGGGCAAGATTTGCGTTATTCAACAGAAAAAGTAGAGGCAACTTGGAATTTTGCTAATAAAATTTGGAATGCTTCCCGCTTTGCATTAATGAATATGGAAGGCTTAACATATGATGAAATTGACTTAACTGGCAATTTATCAGTGGCGGATAAATGGATTTTATCTCGCTTAAATAACACAATTGAACATGTAACGACATTATCAAATAAGTATGAATTTGGTGAAGTAGGTCGCGAATTGTACAACTTTATTTGGGATGATTTCTGTTCTTGGTATATTGAAATGGCGAAGTTACCACTTTACGGAGAGGATGAGGCAGCGAAAAAAACAACTCGTTCCGTATTAGCGCATGTATTAGACCAAACAATGCGTCTATTACATCCTTTCATGCCATTTATTACTGAAGAGATTTGGCAGCATCTACCACATGAAGGTGACTCGATTACAGTAGCAGCATGGCCAACTGTTAACAAAGCATTTAACTTCGAGCAAGATGAGCAAAGCATGAAGCTGCTCATGGATATTATACGTTCGGTACGTAATATCCGTGCTGAGGTAAATACACCAATGAGTAAGAAAGTAGCACTTTATGTATCAGCGAAAGATACTGCAACAGCAGAGGTGCTTGAAGCGAATAAAGCATATATTGAAAAATTCTGTAACCCTGACCCACTTGTTATTGGTCAAAATGTGGAAATACCGGCGCAAACAATGTCCGCTGTAGTGACAGGGGCAGAAGTATTTTTACCGCTAGCTGGTTTAATCAATGTAGAAGAAGAAATTGCACGCTTAGAAAAAGAGCTAGAGAAATGGTCGAAAGAAGTGAAGCTTGTGACTGGTAAGCTATCGAACGAGAAATTTGTATCGAAGGCTCCAGAAGCACTTGTGCAAGCGGAGCGTGAAAAATTAGCAGACTACGAAGAAAAGCATGCAACAGTTGAAAAGCGGTTAGCAGAACTGAAAAATATGTAAAATGAATGGGCGACTAGTTAGTATTGGTCGCCCTTTTTCTAGAAATATGGAATAAATTTGATAGATGGAGTGTAGGCGATGTTTCAAACGATGCAGCAATGTACGGATTTTATTTTTCAATTAAAGGCAAGCAGCTATAAAGGGGCACCGCTAGAATCAGCACAAAAGATTTTGTCAGCACTCGGGCATCCAGAGCACAAAACGAAGTTTATTCATTTTGCAGGCTCGAATGGCAAAGGCTCTACATTAAATGCCACGAGGGAAATTTTAATGGCGCATGGACTCAAAGTAGGCGCTTTTACTTCGCCACATTTAGAGCGTGCAAACGAGCGCATTACAATTAACCAGCAGGAAATTTCGGATAAGCAGTTTTTACACTATGCGAATGCAGTCGTGCAAGCAGTCCAAGACCATCTAAATGGGCAATTCCCGAGTTTTTTTGAAATTGTGACATTGATTGCCTTGCAGCATTTTGCACATGAAAAAATAGATATTGCACTGCTTGAAACGGGAATTGGTGGCCGACTGGATGTAACAAATGTGATTACACCTGAAGTAAGTGTGATTACGACAATCTCACTGGAACATACAGATATGTTAGGGGATACATATGCGCTCATTGCAGCGGAAAAGGCTGGTATTATAAAAAAGGGCAAGCCCGTTGTTGTAGGCGTAGAAAATCAAGAGGCGCTAAAAGTGATTCGACAAACAGCATTGCAACAGGGAGCGCCACTGTATCTTTTGCATGAAGCTTTTCATATTGAGCGTTTACAAAATGGAATCTTCCATTATAAAGAAGATAGTGTCATCAGACATATTCAGCCTGCGATGGAGGGGGCACATCAGCAAAATAATGCAGCACTTGCCATAAAGGCGAGTCAGCTTATACTAGGTCATTTGCAAGAGGACGCTGTGCGCACAGCATTACAGCGTGCTAAATGGCAAGGGCGTTTTGAACGATTTGGGCAGCAGTTAATTTTAGATGGAGCGCATAATTCAGAGGGCACTGCTGCATTAATTCAAACATTACAGCAAGTGGAGCCAACAAAAAAATATCATTTCCTATATGCCGCATTGCAGGATAAAGACCACAGTGTTAGTATCCAGATGATGGAACGAATTGCAACGGCTCTTTATTTCACAACCATTCCGATGCCACGCGCAGCTTCAGCTCAAGTGCTAGCTGACCAAAGTGAGCATTTCAATAAGCAAGTTGTGGAAGATTGGGCGCATTTTTTAACCGAGAAGCTACCGCAGTTGGCACAGGATGAAGTACTAATTGTGACAGGCTCCTTGTATTTCATAGGTGAGGTGCGAACTTTTTTGAAGGAGCGAGGTATGTGATGATTCCAAAACTCGATGATTATAAAAGACGCTGGCAATTGCCGAGTGATGATGTAATTAAGCCAGGGCTTACGCGTATATTGCAAGCATTACAGCAGCTTGGACAGCCTGAGCAGTCACTACAAGTGGTACATTTTGCTGGAACAAATGGCAAAGGCTCAACATTAACATTTGTTGAGCACATTGCACGGGCTTATGGTTTGACAGTTGGTAAATTTATGTCGCCATGCATTGTTGATGTACATGATCAAATTTCAATAGATGGGCAGCCAATTTCTCGCAGGCAAATGGATGCGGTGTTTCAGCAAATGGCTGAGGCGAAGCTACATCATTTATTAACTGACTTTGAGCTTTTAACATGTGCGGCCTTGCTGCATTTTCGAAACGAACAAGTAGATTTAGTGTTACTTGAAGCTGGCATGGGGGGGAGAGAGGATAGCACGAATGTTGCTATACCTATCGTCTCAGTAATTCCGAGCATCGCACTAGAGCATACGAATTTTTTAGGAACGACTCTTGCGCAAATTGCAGGACATAAAGCGGGCATTATAAAGCAAAATAAGCCTACTGTAATTGGTCGTTTGCCAAAGGAGGCTTATGAAGTTGTAAAAGCCGAGGCAAAGCAGCAAAATTCGTCACTTTCTATTCTTGGTGAAGGGTTTGAAGTAGATGGAACAACTTATCGACATTTAGTACGTCAAATCGAAATCAATCATCTAGAGCGAAGACTGCTTGGCATGCATCAAGGAGAGAATATGGCAGTTGCGATTACGGCCTTTTTAGAAGTAGCTTCCGCACTGTCGTTAAAGTTAGATACGGCTGCCATCCAACAGGGAGTATACAATGCACAAGTGGCAGGACGTTTTGAGCAAGTTTCAGAAAATGTCTATTTTGATGGTGCTCATAACCCCGCAAGCATTGCAGCGCTTGTACAGACAATTCAGCAGCAGTTTCCAAATGAACAAGTGGAAATTATTATTGGCATGTTAGCAGATAAAGACGTTGTTAAGGCAATACAGTTATTAGAGCCTATTGCAAGTAAATTTATTTTTGTTGATTTTATGAACCTACGTGCAATGAAAGCACAGCATATGTTAGAAATACCATCAACTGTTGGTGGTACTATAATGACACTGGAGGAAGTCGCTCATTATTTAAAGCGTGGTCATTCGACAAAAATCGTGACGGGCTCCTTATATTTATTAAGCGAACTAAGAGAGGTTTGCTCATTATAAAATTTGTAGAAAAATAGGGAAAACTTTTTTGGCGAGACTGACAAAAGTCTCGTCTTTTTTCATGGCAAATTTGCTACGGTACTAATAAGGTGGTGAAAAGCATGCGAAAAAATGAATGGATTCGAGCTGCGTTATTAGGTATCGCTTCAGGGCTTATCGGAGTTGCTCTCTTTGTAATGATATTAAATTTTGTGAGTAGTGAAAAGGTAAGTGAGGAGAAGGAAGACGTTTTACCTGTGCAGCAGGAAGTTGTTGAAGAGGTAAATGCTTCTTTTTATGCGAGCCAGCATGGCCTTTTTTCAAGCAAGGAAGGCGCAGAGCAGTTTATTGCGGCAAATCCCCTTTTGAATAAAGCGGCAATTATTGAAATGGACAATCAGTTTTTCATTTGGTCAGCATTATCAACAAATAAAGAGGTTGCGACACTGGCGCCATCTGCCTTCTTTAAGCAATTGTCAATTGTTGCTGCGTGTAGCGAGCCAACAATGCAAAGATTACCTGAAATTCTAATGGATGAAAAGTATCTAAAAAATTATTTTGGACAAGAGCAAAAAGAGGGAGAGGTTCCGGCTGACTGGGGGGAGATACTCGCAGCAGTAACAAGCCTTTCCAATGATATAAATGTGATGCGTTTACATATTTTTACGCATTATTATGGTGAAAATGATTGCTTGAAAATTGAATTTTGAGCAGTCAATTGAGTAGCAAATATTAAATTTGGACATTTGCTGTAATTGTTCAAAAATACTTTTCTCCGCTATGATAGAAAAAGTAGGAGGAGATTGAAATGAATATTACAACACAAACAAAATTTGTACTTGCTTCAGCATCGCCAAGACGTAAGGAGCTACTAGCACAGCTTCACATTCCGTTTGAGGTAATTACGAGCAATGTAGAGGAAACGAGCGTGCAAGCACAATCAGTTGAGCAGTATGTACAGGGAGTCGCTCGTTTAAAAACACGTGATGTCGCGGCGAAGTGTCATGGGAAAACGGTTATTGGTGCTGATACAATCGTTGTTTTTCAAAATCGTTTACTACATAAGCCAAAAAGCCGCGCTGAAGCTGTCCAGCATTTGCAAGCACTATCAAATAATCGCCATCGTGTATTAACGGCTGTAGTAATTATTCAACCAGATGGAGAAGAAACGGTTTTCGTTGAAGAAACAATCGTAATTTTTAAAAAGCTGTCAGCTAAGCTAATTGAAGCATATGTTGATTCTGGTGACCCGTTTGATAAGGCGGGAGGCTATGGTATTCAAACACATGGTGCTCTTTTTGTCGAGCGAATTGAAGGTGATTATAATAACGTAGTAGGATTCCCGCTAGCTTCAGTATTTGAGCAACTCATTCATCTACGCCTACTAACAATTTAATGGGAAGGTTGTGAAGCCGTATCATGACAATGTTTCAAGCATTGAAAATACGTGATGTTCATGAAGCAGATCGTCCAAGAGAACGCTTAATACGCCAAGGTGCGCAAAGTTTATCCAATCAAGAATTACTAGCTATTTTGTTGCGCACAGGTACAAAAGAAGCATCAGTACTCGCCCTCGCTAATCGAGTACTGATGGATTTTGAAAAGCTCCACGCATTAAAGCATGCTACATTTGAAGAAATAACCTCGATTAAAGGAATTGGTGAAGCTAAAGCTGTCCAGCTTCTCGCAGCTATTGAGCTTGGTAGAAGGCTCGCGCAAAAAGAAATTGACTCCCGTTACACGATACGTTCCCCTGAAGATGCAGCCGCATATTTAATGCCTGAAATGGAATCTTTAACTCAAGAAAATTTCGTCGCCCTCTTTTTAAACACTAAAAACCAAATTATCCATAAGCAAACGATTTTTATTGGCTCGCTTAATGCTAGCATAGTTCACCCGAGAGAGCTGTTTCGTGAAGCAATAAAGCGCTCTGCGGCTTCCATAATTTGTGCGCATAACCATCCGTCAGGTAATGCCACGCCAAGTCCAGAAGATATTGATGTTACACAGCGCTTGCAGGAGGCTGGGATAATTATTGGCATTGAGCTACTCGATCATGTAATTATTGGAAATCATCAATATATTAGTATGAAAGAGAAGGGGCTTATGTAGTCACAATAAATTGTCACTGTCCTTGTCGCAGAAAACATGTGCTCCTGCGATTACTCGTCGCAGAAAACATTGTTGATTGAAATTTAGCCTTCAGTAGATGTTAGGGATTTTGAAAGGAATAAATTGTGCAAGCACTATTCAAAGCCTTGATGCAGTTACGTCAAGATGTAATTGAACAAGAAGTCCATTTTATTAAGATAAAATTAAGAAGCGTGAGGAAATTTCGTGAATGAACGAACCTTTCTCACGCTTTTTCGTCATAATTCTGCAATGAAACTGTAAAAATAGTGGGCGATTTTTCATTTGTTTCATGTCAGTAGAAAGAATACAATAGAAAAGTGGGTAAAAGAAATCGTTATTTATCGGATTTTGCAATATATCACACTATAATTTTTAGCTTTTATCCGCTATAATTAAGCGTATCGTTTAGATAGGCAACATGCTGTAAATAATATTGCTATATATTAAGCAGCTTATTTACAAAAAATAAAAAACACGGTTTATTAAGAAAGGAAGTACAGACATTGTTTGGAATTGGAAATAAGGATGTCGGGATTGATCTCGGCACAGCAAATACACTAGTTTTTGTTAAAGGAAAAGGAATTGTTTTACGCGAACCTTCAGTAGTGGCGAAAAATATCAAAACAGGCGATATCGTCGCTGTAGGAAATGACGCGAAAAATATGATTGGACGTACACCAGGCTCAATTGTGGCGATTCGTCCAATGAAAGATGGCGTCATCGCAGATTTTGATATTACAACAGCGATGATTCAATATTATTTGAAGGAAGCTTTAAAAAATTCAGGTTCAAACTGGAAAAAGCCGAATGTAATGATTTGCGTACCATTCGGTATTACGTCAGTAGAGCAGCGTGCAGTAATTGATGCATCGCGCCAAGCAGGGGCGAAGGATGCATTTACAATTGAGGAGCCGTTTGCAGCAGCAATCGGTGCGAATTTGCCAGTATGGGACCCAACTGGTTCGATGGTAGTAGATATCGGTGGTGGTACGACTGAAGTAGCTGTTATTTCACTGGGGGGTGTTGTAACGAGCGAATCTGTTCGTATTGGTGGCGATGCAATGGACCAAGCAATCATTGCTTATATTCGTAAAACATATAATTTAACAATTGGTGAGCGTACAGCAGAAGCAATTAAAATGGAAATTGGTAGTGCGCGTGCAGATGACAATAATGCAATGATGGATATTCGAGGACGCGATCTTGTGACAGGTTTACCAAAAACAATTGAAATTACTGCACAAGAGATTTCAGAGTCTTTACGTGAATCAGTGACAGCAATTATCGATGGGGTGAAGCGCACGTTAGAGCAAACACCGCCTGAATTATCTGCTGACGTAATGGAGCGAGGCATCGTTTTAACTGGTGGTGGCGCTTTATTACAAAACTTAGATAAAGTTATTAGCTCTGAAACAAATATGCCTGTCTTTATTGCGGAGGATCCATTAGATTGTGTAGCGATTGGAACAGGAAAGGCGTTAGACAATATCGACTTAATTCGCGCACAGCAATTAAAAGGATAAGGTGATGAAACAATGCCACATTTTTCAAATAAAAAAATTATCGTGTTATTAGTTAGCACAGTTTTTCTAGTGGCATTGATTGGCTTCTCGTTAAGCAACCGTCATAATGCAACATTACCAGAGCAAATTATTAAAGATACTGTCGGCTTTGCACAATCACTTGTTGCAAAGCCAGCAAGTTACATAACAGGTATATATGGTAACATCGAAGCCTTGCTAAATACGTATGATGAAAACAAACGTTTAAAAAGTCGACTAGAAGATTTTGTCGTTTTACAATCCGAAGTCGACGGATTAAAATCAGAAAATAAAAAGCTTCGTGAGTTAATTGACAAGGAAGAAAGCTTGCGAGAATATCAGCCGATTCATGCAACTGTAATTGCACGAAATCCTGATCAATGGGAAGAGAAACTTATTTTAAACAAAGGTCAAGTTCATGGAATTGAAAAAAATATGGCCGTTATGACAGCGCAAGGGTTAATCGGCAAAATTATCGCGGTAACGCCATTTACATCGGAAGTCGAATTACTCTACACAAACAATGCCAATTACCGAGTTTCAGCACTTGTACAAGGTGAGAAAGAAGATATTGCAGGTTTAATTGAAGGATATGACGGGGAGCGTAACGAATTAATTTTAAAGCGCATCGATTCCAATAAGGAAATTGAAGTTGGAAAGCATGTTGTTACTTCAGGTTTAGGTGGTATTTTCCCAAAAGGTATTTTAATTGGCGAAGTAACGGAAGTAACGACAGAAGACTTTGGACTAACGAAGATGGCATTTGTTAAGCCATCGTCGGATTTTGCTATGCTTGAAAATGTTATTATTGCGAAGCGTGAAGTGACTTCTGTTGATGGCTCAGATGGAAGTGGCACAAATGTTAATTTGACAGACCCGCCAGAGGAAGAGGGAGAGGAATAAATGTTTATCCGTTTACTCATCCCAACAGTTGCAGTATTATTGTTTTTATTAGAGCCATTATTTGCGAAGTTCTCGCCGATTGTTATAGGTGAACAACTCGTTTTTTTGGTGCCGCGCTTTTTAATATTGTATTTAATTTTTATTGCGATTTATTATAATCGCAAACGTGCAGTGTATTATGGTCTGTTTTTCGGGCTATTGTACGATGTGTTTTACATTGATATTATTGGATTGTACACATTTTTATACCCGTTGCTATGCTTTATTGCCGGCTGGAGTGTGAAATATATTCATCAGCATTTAGCCATTACAACAATTTTGGCAGTCATGCTTGTTGCATCAATGGAAGTCGTTCTATACGAATTTTTCTTTTTAATAAATTTCACGCCAATGACAGTACAAACATTTTTTAATAGCCGCTTAATACCGACAATTTTGGCTAACCTATTATTTCTAGCGCTGCTCGGCTGGGTGTTTAAATATTTAATCAACAAGCGGGTATTACAGCGTGCACGCAATGGGGCTTAAACCTCCTGTGGGGGAAGGGCAAATTTAGCAGGAAAATAAATTTCAGCTGATGAAAGAGAAACTCAATTTAGAACGCCATGTCCGATAGCATATCGGTCTAAGCTTAGACTTGAAATGCTTTCTTGTGTAAGCGTCAAAGAGATGGACAAGGCATAATTGATAATGGAGTGTGGGGTGGCATATTATCATGAAAAAACAGCTCGTCCATATTAAAGGAACGAAGGACGGTTTAATACTTCGGCTTGATGATCAATGTGCCTATGCAGAGCTTTTAGAAGAGCTAGCACAGAAAGCTTCTGAAGGTGGAATTGAAGGGAAGTTAGACGTGCAGCTGCATTTAGGAACCCGTTATTGCACAGCTGCACAAAAAAAAGAGCTTATTTCAATTGTCCAGCAGCAGGGAAACTTAATTGTTTCAAAAGTACAGAGCGATGTATTAACAATCGAAGAAAGCAATCAAAAAATGCTACAAAAAAAGTGCGATACATATGTTGGGATTGTACGTTCAGGTCAAGTGCTAAGAGCAACAGGTGATATTATCGTGCTAGGAGATGTCAATCCAAACGGGCGCATTGAAGCTGGAGGCAATATTTATGTTCTTGGTAAACTAAAAGGTATTGCACATGCGGGTGTAGAAGGTAATGAGGAGGCTGTAATTAGCGCCTCTCATTTTGAACCGACACATGTGCTCATAGCAGATTGCGTTGAAGTGATGTCGAATGAGCAGCAAATTGTCAAAGAAAATACCGATCAGCTATGTGCGTATATTAATGAAAGTGGTACAATTTCTTATGATCGTATTCAAAAAGTAAAGGAATTCCGTCCATCTTTTACAACATTTAAAGGGGGAAGCTAATGTGGGAGAAGCAATAGTAATCACTTCGGGAAAAGGTGGCGTAGGTAAAACAACTACAAGCGCCAACCTCGGTACTGCATTGGCTCTTCAAGGAAAAAAAGTATGCTTAGTAGATACAGATATTGGTCTGCGTAATTTAGATGTTGTGTTAGGTTTAGAAAATCGTATTATTTATGATTTAGTTGATGTCGTGGAAGGTCGCTGTAAAGTGCATCAGGCACTTGTAAAGGATAAACGAGTCGATGATAAACTTTTTTTACTACCTGCAGCTCAAACAACAGATAAAAACGCTGTGACACCTGAGCAAATGAAGAGCTTAGTTAACGAATTAAAAAGTGACTTTGATTATGTGTTAATCGATTGTCCAGCAGGTATCGAGCAAGGCTATCGCAATGCGGTAGCTGGAGCGGACCGCGCAATTGTCGTGACGACACCTGAAATTTCCGCTGTGCGCGATGCAGATCGAATTATCGGCTTATTGGAGCAAGAAGAGATTGAGGCACCGAAATTAATTATTAACCGCGTTCGTCATCATTTAATGGCCTCTGGTGATACGATGGACATTACCGAGGTGACAACGCATTTATCTATTGATTTATTAGGAATTATTATAGATAGTGAGGACGTGATTAGCTCGTCAAACAAAGGTGAGCCAATCGTGATGAATCCAGATAATAAAGCCTCCTTAGGCTATCGCAATATTGCACGTCGTATTTTAGGTGAATCTGTGCCATTAATGTCAATCGAACCAGAGCCAAAGGGCATGTTCGCTAAAATCAAGTCATTGTTTACAAAATAGGGTAGGTAGGGCGTTCAACAAGCAGTGCAGTTGCCTGCTTGTTGAACGCTTTCGTTTGTGTTTTATTAAAATTGCGACTGTTTGAAAAGTTGGATAGCCTGTTTTAAAGTTGTAAACATTGAGTCTAGTTGATGTTTCTTTGCATTTCAAATGAATAAAAAAGTAGGTTATTTATCGTTTTGCTTTCGATATAAGCTTCTGCGCTAATACTATTATCTTTGTCGTATATGGCGTGTCTCAAAATCACTTTTCAGGTACGCTCTTTTTTCTTTGCTTCGGCATATACTGTTAAAAACGAATAGGATGGTGGCATGAAAAGATGGCAGTGGGGCATTGCCTTTATATTATGTGTTATTGTGTGGGGAACGACGCAATTGCCAGAAACGAAAACGACGAGCTTTATTAAACGCGTTGTTTATAGTCAAGATGATTTAACATTTATGCGCAATACACTACGCAGTATTTCGATTTTCGAAGGGGAAAAGGTTGAAGTAGCTGATTACCCTGAAATGAGAGAAATGCTAAACTTTACAGCAATTCAGCCAAGTAATAAAGGCTATTTAATGACGTATGAGGAGACGGTAAGTCTTTTTGCATTGCAAAATGGCATCGTTGTCTTTACCGGCTATACGAAAGAAACAGGACAAACTATTTCAATTTTTTACGAGGACAATACAACTGTGACATATGGCTTTATTGATAATTTTTCATTGCTGCCATATACAACGATTGCTGTCAATGAGCTTGTTGCGACAAAACAAGCAGGCGATTTATATATTCGCATAGAGAAGGACAATCAGGTGCTTGATTTGGAAAAAACATTAGCTTGGCTAAATGAGCAGATGTAGCATGTTGCGAATAACGATACACCCTTTATTGTTGCTTGTTCTGTTGATGATGGTCTTTACTGGTAATATCGCACTTTATAGTATTATTTTATGCTCTTTAATTGTACATGAAATGGGGCATTTATTAGCAGCGAAGGCTGTCAATTTACAGTTAAAAAGCTGTGTGATTATGCCCTATGGTGGAGAAATTAAGCTGCGGCAGGAAGGCACGTATTTACAAAGGCTTATCATCGCGCTCGGTGGACCTTGTGCAACACTTATTGGGATGGCAAGCTGTATGCTGTTACCGCCGCTGCTTGCTGCTCCCTTTTTTAAAGTGCAATTTTATTTACTCTGTTTAAATTTATTGCCCTTTTTACCGCTCGATGGTGGGAAAATCATATGTTATTTGCTGCTCACCCTATTTCCAAAAGCAAAAATATATGAGCTTTTTTTATCGCTTTCGCTGTGCTTTTTTACTATAATTGCAATATTAGCATTTATCATGCTACCAAAATCTATTCCTGTTCTATTGCTAAGTATTTTATTATGGATTAATTTAGTAGGGGAATGGAAGTACCGAAAATACCGCATTGCTTATGAGAAAATTGTTTTGAATAGGTTGACGTAAGTTTTTTCTTATGGTAGTATTTTAATGTTATTGTTTGTAGCACCCGCTACAACCGCACTGGCAAGGTGCCTAAGAGTAGCTAGTTTAGCTAACACCTTGATAGTAACAGGCGAGTCTTAGTCTAAAGAGGAGGTGCATTTTAATGTACGCAATTATTGAAACTGGTGGTAAACAAATCAAAGTTGAAGCAGGTCAAGAAATCTATGTTGAAAAGCTAGGTGTGGCTGCTGACGAAATCGTAACTTTCGATAAAGTTTTATTCGTAGGTGGAGAAACAGTTAAAGTTGGTGCTCCAACTGTTGAAGGTGCAACTGTTACAGCAAAGGTTGTAAAAGAAGGTCGCGCTAAAAAAATTACTGTTTTCAAAATGAAAGCGAAGAAAAACTACCGTCGTAAGCAAGGTCACCGTCAACCATACACAAAATTAGTTGTTGAAGCAATCAACGCTTAATTTCGAGGTGAACTCACGTGATCACGGTAACTATTTATAGTGATGAAAATCGCAAATCGTATGGATTTGAAATATCAGGTCATGCACTTTCTGACGTTTATGGACGTGATTTAGTATGTGCGGGAGCATCTGCCATCGCCTTTGGTGCTGTCAATGCGATACCACAGCTTACAGGAATCACACCTGAAATCGAGCAGGGAGATGAGGGAGGCTACTTAAAGGTAACAATCCCAAATGACTTAGAACGTGAAACAGACGATAAGCTTCAAATGATACTGAATACTATGGTGACACAATTTTACACGATGACAGCTAGTTATTCAGACTTTATTGAATTGAAATATAAAATGGTCTAGGAGGTGCATCGCAATGAACTTATTATTAACATTAGACTTACAATTTTTCGCATCTAAAAAAGGTGTAGGTTCTACGAAAAACGGACGTGACTCTGAATCAAAACGCCTTGGCGCTAAACGTGCTGATGGTCAATTCGTAACTGGTGGTTCGATTCTTTACCGTCAACGCGGTACGAAAATCTACCCAGGTACAAACGTAGGCCGTGGTGGAGATGATACTTTATTCGCTAAAGTTGACGGCGTTGTTAAATTCGAACGCTTAGGTCGCGACAAGAAAAAAGTATCTGTATACCCAGTAGCTCAAGAAGCATAATGGTTATAACGAAGGGCTGACGCGTAAAGCTATCATTTACGTGTCAGCCTTTTTTCTATCAATGGATGACTGGAATTTTCTTAAGTATTGATACACTGGAACTTTTCTATGTAGTTTTAAGGGAAAAAAACTGCAAAACTTGCTATACTAATAACGATAACTGATTGGAGTGTAGAACATGACGACAAAGCTGTTAACGGTAAATGAGGTATTGCGTTTTGCCAATCATGATTTTTTAAATCAACTGAATTTAATTTCAATGAATTTAGATTTACAGCGTATTGAGGAAGCGAAGCAAATTATTAAAAATATTTCAGACAATAGTAAAAAGCTATCGAATATGAATAAATTGCAGCTACCACAAACTTTAGAATGGCTTCAAACATTCACATGGCGCTTTCCAGCAATTGATTTAAAGCTCCATAGCGATGTGCAGCAAGCAGTAAATCAACCACAGCTTGATGAAAAGCTAGCGCAATACTTGGAAAACACAGTCATCCATATTTATGATGGGCTTGATGCATATGCTGAGCATCAGCTTCAAATTACAACAAAGTCAGATGCATCACAATTTCAGTTGATTTTTCATTTAACTGGTAATTGGTCTGAGATGCCGATAATAAAAGAAACCGAACATATGTGCATTGATATGATAGAAGTGACAAACCATTCGTTACACTATGTATTAAGCGCAGGACTGGAGTGAAAACAATGTTTGTCGATCACGTGAAAATTTATGTAAAAGGTGGAGACGGCGGAGATGGTATGGTTGCTTTCCGTCGCGAAAAATATGTGCCAAATGGTGGTCCAGCTGGTGGAGATGGTGGTCATGGTGGAAATGTCGTGTTCCAAGTTGATGAGGGGTTACGTACATTAATGGATTTCCGCTACAAACGTCATTTCAAGGCAGAGCGTGGCGAGCATGGAATGAGCAAAGGGATGCATGGACGTAAGTCAGAGGATTTAACTATTAAAGTGCCGCCCGGGACTGTTGTTATTAATGCAGAAACGCAGGCTGTCATTGCGGACTTAGTAGAAGACGGTCAAAAAGCAATTATTGCGAAGGCTGGTCGTGGTGGTCGAGGCAACTGCCGTTTTGCGACACCAGCAAATCCTGCCCCTGAACTCGCTGAAAAAGGGGAGCCTGGGCAAGAGCTAGAAGTTATTTTAGAATTAAAAGTATTGGCTGATGTCGGCTTAGTAGGGTTTCCATCTGTTGGGAAATCAACTTTATTATCCGTTGTATCTGCTGCAAAGCCGAAAATTGGTGCATATCACTTTACAACAATTGTACCCAATTTAGGAATGGTAGAAACGGAAGATGGTCGCTCGTTTGCAATGGCCGATTTACCGGGATTAATTGAAGGTGCACATCAAGGCATTGGACTAGGAATGCAATTTTTACGTCATATAGAACGTACACGCGTTATCGTTCATGTAGTTGATATGAGTGGGATGGAAGGTCGCGATCCATACGAGGATTATGTAACAATTAATGAGGAGCTAAAGCAGTATGATTTACGCTTAACAGAGCGCCCACAAATTGTTGTTGCAAATAAAATGGACATGCCTGAAGCAGAGGAAAATTTACAAAACTTCCTTGAAAAGGTGGGGGACAGTGTGAAAGTATTCCCTGTATCAGCTGTATCACGTCAAGGCTTGAAAGCCGTACTCTTTGAAATTGCTGACTTACTTGAAGTAACACCACAATTTGAACTGCATGAAATTAGTGCTGAAGAATCCGATGCAACAGTGCTTTATAAATATGAAAAACAAAATGAAGATTTTGAAATTACACGGGATGATGACGGTGCATTTGTCTTATCAGGTTATTCAATTGAACGATTATTTAAAATGACAGACTTTAGCCGTGAAGATGGTGTAAGACGCTTCGCTCGTCAATTACGTGCAATGGGGATTGATGATGCCCTACGTGAGCGTGGTGCAGAAAATGGCGATACAGTTCGCTTAATGGAATTTGAATTTGAATTTGTAGATTGATGCGCGGGGGTAGAAATATGAAAAACGTAGCAAATCAACGCTATTATTTAGTGCGTGAGGATGTTTTGACGGATGCAATGCAAAAAACATTAGAGGCAAAGGCCTTATTACAAAAGGGTGCTGTCGCCTCTATTTGGGACGCCGTCAAGGAAGTGGATTTATCACGCAGTGCATTTTATAAATATCGCGATGCTGTTTTTCCTTTTCACTCCATCGTTCAAGAACGTATTTTAACATTATTTTTACAGTTGCAAGACCGTAAAGGCTCGCTAGCAAAATTACTTGAAACGATTTCAGAGGCACATTGCAATGTATTAACGATTCATCAAACGATACCCATTCAAGGGAGAGCAAATGTTACCTTATCACTTGATGTAACGAATATGAATGTGGACTTAAATGAATTGATTCAAATTTTAAAGCGTCTTGATTTTATTGAATCAGCAGAGGTTATTAGCTCAGGCGCATTGTAGGGGATGTTCCGAAAGCAGTGCATTGCCTGCTTTCGGAACACTATCGATAATGTTACATTAAAAAGTATCTCGATAAAATAGAAAAGGGATTCTTTGAAAATGACATAAACACTAGGTTTAGCAGTGCTATTTTTTGTAGAAGAGCCGGAATGGAAAATTTGCTTTTAAGTGTTCTCTGTAAAATAAAGGATAATCAAGACACTTAAAACTTAAAATAGGTATAAAGCTTACTTTTCGCTTTATAAAAGACTGAAAATTTAGAAATAAAGGGAGGACATAAAATGTCAACACAAAATTGGGAAAAGCGCATCGCATACTTAGGTCCAGAAGCATCATTTACATATTTAGCGACAAAGGGCTTATTCCCAAATGATTGGCTAATGCCACAAGCCTCGATTCCAGAATGTATCGAGGCAGTTGCTGAAGGAAGAGTGGACTTAGCAGTAGTGCCATTAGAAAATGCATTAGAAGGCTCTGTCCCTTTAACGATTGATTATTTATTCCATGAAGCGAATCTTTTCGTTGTAGGAGAAATTACATCAAAAATTCAGCAGCACTTAATGGTACATCCAGAGCAAATGAAGAATTGGCAAAACATTGAAGCAGTTTATTCGCATCCACATGCATTAGCACAATGCCATAAATATTTATTTTACCGCTTTAGCGGTGTGCCGTTGCATCAATATTCGTCAACTGCTGCGGCGGCAAAGCTTGTAGCGGATTCACCAGAACGATGCATTGCGGCAATTGCTAATAGCGCTGCTGCTGAAAAATATGGGCTGACGATTGTTGAAAACAATATTCATGATTTCCATTTTAACCATACGCGCTTCTTTGTTTTAGCAAGGGAAAATATACGCCTACCACAAGCTGAAAATGATATATTAAAGACAACGTTTATGATTACATTGCCAACAGATGTATCAGGGGCACTTCATCAAGTATTATCCGTATTTGCATGGCGCAAGCTGAACTTAAGTAAAATCGAATCACGCCCATTGAAAACAGGCTTAGGTGATTATTTCTTTATCGTAGATGTATTGGCAGATGAGGAAGAAACGATGATGAGGGGGGCAGTTGAGGAATTGCATGCATTGGGCTGTACAGTGAAATCGCTCGGTACATATTATAGTTACACAACACCAGAATGAGGTGAAGGAAATGGCGATTGTCTTATTTGACGGAGAATGTCATTTTTGTGATGCAAGTGTACAATTTATTATTAAGCGTGATCCAAAGGGCTATTTTCAGTTTGCCTCATTGCAAAGTGAGGTAGGGAGGGAGCTATTAGAACGCTATCAAGTGCCGAAAGCTGATAGCATCGTGCTTATAGAAAATGGACGCTATTTCTTACAGTCAACCGCTGCACTGAAAATTGCGCGGCGACTGCAAGGGTTTTGGCGTTTTGCTTATGTATTTATTGCAGTACCTACTGGTGTTCGCAATTTCGCATACAATAAACTCGCAAAAAATCGTTATAAATGGTTTGGAAAAAAAGAACTATGCGAATTACCCTCACAGGATATTCGCCAACGATTTTTATCATGAAAAGCGTCCAAACGGCTGTTTAACCGCAGCTTTTTGGACGCTTTCCTAATCAATTACACCTCGGCATAATTGCATCCAGATTTTTTCGAAAGTTAACTTAAAACCGTCACGTCCTGTGACAACGGTTAACTGACCTGCATTATGCAGACCTCCATCAAAATCTGTGACATCCGAAGCTTGGGCCAACACGATGTTGGTCACTCAATCGTTGCGCTCCTATACTGAGCTCCTCTTTCGCGGCAGAGAATTTGGACTCCCTTTAACTTGAAATGCTTTTTTGCATTTATAGAAGTGGGGGACTTCTGTACCTGTCGCCTTGCTATCGGTGCAAATAAGAATTGTCGCTATGCTTTCTGTACAAAAGTAATTTGCTGAATCAAGTTTAAACTTCACGCATCCGCTGAATACGTAGTAGGGCAAGAATATAAATAATTATCGCTAATAGTAATGTAATTGGAATACTTTGATACCAGCTTGTGCCAACTTGTTGAATGGACAAACCCGCGAAAACGTATAAAAATGGATTAAGCCAATTGACAACACCTATTTGCATGGTGAAAAAGCCGATTAATAATATACTAATTGTTATAAGTAATGTGACAATCGAATTTTTAATAAATAAGCTTAGCAATAAAAGTATAGAGATAGCCAACAAAATCACAATTGTTGTGCTAAGCAATCCCCATATTATATAGTCGCGAATCGTAATAAAAGATATTATGCCATCTACCTCAACGAAAATTGGATAGGCAAACGAGCCTACTTGACCGAATAGATAGCCTACGCCCCATGTTATACCGAATAATCCTAGCGTTAAAAGTAAATAAGTGACAACAGTTGTTGCCCATTTTGCGTGTAAAATAGCTGTTTTACGAATGGGCTGGGTATAAAGTAAACGAATACTGCCCTGCTCAAATTCCAGCGTTAATAAATCACCTACTACTAATAGCAGTAAAACAATTGCTCCTATATTAATATAAAGCGTCGCCACTTGCTTTATATAGTTTGGCAAATTCGTACTATAGTTTTCAAATGTTGGCTCAATCCCTTGTGATAACAGCTGTTCATTGAAAAGAATCGTCGGTTCAATAGCGCTATTTTGAATAGAAAAATCACCACCTGCTTCCTTATACAAGGTAAGCGTTTGTAAAAAGTCGTTTTCTATTTGTAAACGCTTTTCCCAATCAGTTGATTTTACCAGAGGAGCCCATTCGTATAATAAATTTAACGCCTTTGCTAAGTGCTGTATTTGTTCATCTGTCTGCCCACTTTCAGGTGACTTTTGCAGCACACGTAATATGCTTTGCGCTTCTTGTGTATAAGCAGTGACACGTTTTACTTCTTCTTCTAATGCTAAATCTTGCATGGCGAAATTTCGGAAAAACAAGCCTACTCCTACAAATAGTAAAATGGCAAAAGTATAGAGGAAACGGCGACTAAAGAGAATTTTCTTTACTTCAAAAATAAATAGTCTCATTTTCTCAGCTCGCTTTCAAATAGCTCCATATAGCGTTTTTCAGCCCCAATCTTTTTATTTTCAATATGGCGTATTTTCACATCATTCTCATTAAGTGTATCAATGACTTGCTGTAATGCTAGGTCCGCCTCACTAAATATAAAGTGGTCCGCCTCCATTGTGACAGGGAGCTTGTTTGTCGTAAAAATATCACGTGCCCTTTCGCTATTGGAAACATAAATTGAATAGTGTGCGATATTTAATTTTTCTAAAGATTCCTCTAAAATTTCGCCATCTTTCATGAAATAAATCGTATTTGTCATTTTATCAATTTCCTCAAGATTATGAGAGGAAATAATGATTGTTGAACCCTTTGCATGCAAATCCATTAAAATATGACGCATATGGATGGCACTTGTCGGATCAAGTCCGTTAATTGGTTCATCAAGTAAAATTAATTTAGGCTCATTTAAAATGGCCATTGCTAACAATAGATGTTGTTTCATACCAAGTGAATAGCTACGCACTCTTTTTTTTGCATATTTATCCATACCGACATATGCAGCTATTTCTTTTGCTTTTCGAGCAGGTAATTTTTGTGCATGGCAAATAAAATTCAAATGATCAGCACCTGTTAAATCTCCGTATAATACACGATTATCCTGTAAATAAGATACTTCATAAAATAGGCTAGGGTCTGTATTCTTTTTTCCAAGAATAGTAATTTCACCCTCTTGAAATGGCAGTAAATTCATTAAACAATTCATCATTGTTGTTTTACCAGAGCCGTTTGGTCCAATAAGTGCAATGATTTGTGGTTCTTCCACTTGGAACGTAATATTTTTTAACACCAGTTGCTTTTTATAGCTTTTCTTCAGCCCTTGTACATTAATAATCATGACATAACCCCTTTACGTAGCTTTATACTGCAAAATGTAACAATAAGTACGATTAATGTGCTTATTGCTAATGATAATAAGCCTTGTTGATAGGTGAACAATGCATTGTTATGAATAATCGTATATTCCCCATTTAAAATCGGATATACAGTAAGGTAATGGAAAGGAATCCATTGTGTCCAACTTAATAAAAATGTTTGCTCTGTTAATGCTTGACCAAGCACTAACACAATAATCGTTAGCCCAATCGCTAAAATAGCGCGATTTGTCAAAACAGAAAATAAAAATAGCAAGCTAAAGCCAAATGCTAAAACAAGTACAAATAATCCCCCCGCCTTGCTTAAAAACTGAGCAATTGACAAAAAGGAATACGTTCGTTCTGGACCATAGATTAAAATAGGGTATTGCCAATCTCCTAGTCGATTAAAAAGTGTACCAAGACCGACACCAATAATTGCTGTTAAGCTAACGATAAGAAGGGAGCCAGCCATAACTGTAAACGCTTTCGACAACCAAAATGAAGAGCAGCGAATCGGCATAGTGCGGAGTAAATGAATTGGTCCATTGCGTCCAAAGCCTTCTTTCGTCAAAATATCCGAGAATAAAAAGAGTAAAAAGATGAGTCCAACCAAGCTAAAGCCATATTGGAACAGATGAAACAGAAAATATGTGCCAGTGGAGGAATGAAAAGATGATAGACTTTGAGCTAGTTGTTGTACAAGTGGCTCAGAGAAATCTTGGTCATATAGCGTAGTGCCTTGATTTTCTAAGCCTGACGCAAGGGGCTGAACCGACTTTTCCTCCATCCAGCGCATTTTATCCATATGTACTAGGACAGTAAAAGGTGTTGGATAAAGATAGCTGTTTTTATATATTTCTAAATCCTTCAATGCTCTTTCTTCAAAACTAATAAAATTTAAAATTTCTCCCTGCCAATAAAGAGGCCAATTTTTCCTTTCTAGTCCCTCCTGCATCATCTGAAATCCTTCGTGCTGCCTCTTGGTATTTTCTAAAAAACTTTCTCTATACTCTTTTTCAGTCCCAGTTAAGCTTTTTAATTCTTCTTCTGTCGCCACAATACTATCCTGATAGTACATAATATTTTCTGCGACAAAAGCTTCAATTTCATCCTGCTTCATTGTTTTTTTATCAATGTAAAAAAAATAACAACTCACTATAATTAATAAAAGTCCAATTAAAAAATAACTAAATTTGGCACGCTTCATCTTTGTCCATTCGAGTCGCAATAATTGAAGCATATAAGCCCTCCTTTTTTGAATAAATAAAACGGAATTATTTACTTCTGTATCTATTACTAGAAATGGTAATACAATATAAATTGTAATCTACCAAAACCAAGATGTAAATACATTATTTGTATTTGAATTTGAGACATTATAATAATATGTAGGGTAAGATAGGAAATATGTTAAAATAATGGATGTGAAATACAAAATAGGTGCTGGCATCATATTAATTACTTGCCAACGAAAGAAGAGGGAAAAGTGATATATTGACATTGGTATGATAATAAAAAATAAAAGGTATTTTTCTTAACAGAAAGTAATAAGAGAAAAATAGACCGTATGAAGTCTAAGTTTTGAAATGGACTCCATACGGTTCTATTTAGATGGTTATACTAAAAAGAATGGGAAATGATGATTTACAAGGAAATCATCATTCCCCGTAAACTAAATTCATTGCTCTTCGTTTTCAAGTGGTGCAGACAATACACAAGGACCTGAACATGTAACGGTACCAGTATAAATAACAAGTATATGGTCGCCTGTATCGGCAGTTTCTCCTTTATAAAGAGTGCCAGTCCAGCCACCCAAGCTATAATAAATAGAAGACGGGATACTTTGGTTTTTCGAATAAACCCTTGTTTCAGTAACCGTTTTAGAGTAGCTCATGGCCTCTACTACGGGAGAAGAATCATTTGAAGCTCCAACTTGAAGTGGTGAGCCATAAAAAGCACCAAAAATTAAACCAACTGATAAAGCACTAGCTGCGATTTTTTTCATATTTATCCTCCATCCTATTTTTGTATTATTATATTTCTAGAATGAAACTAATTTTAAATGAATAAGAATTGTTGTTACTAGTTTTTATCCGCGCGCAGAGTTAGGAATATATCCCTCGGAATCCATTATATTGTATTTTGTGATATATGTAAATATTTTTCATTCGACACTATTTTTCGGGTTAATTCGAGGTAATTCGCTATCGTGAAAATAGAGAAATTATAAAATTTATTTTACTACATTTATTTATATAGTAATTGTTTGATTTTTACCCATTTTTTGATATTATCATAGCAAAGAAAGGTGGGGTTTTTATGAAAATAATAGTAGCTTTAATGTTTAGCTTTCTATTGTTAGCTGGATGTCAAAGTGAACAAGTGAAGCAAGAAAAACTAGAGGGGCAAGAAGAATTTACATTTTATGAGCGCAATGTTAAGCCCAGAATGCTTGAGGTAGTAGCTGTAGAGGGAAGCAACGGAACAGCCTATACTCCTTTATTGTCATATTGCTGGAATCCGGATTTAACACAATGTCCATCTGAATTAAATAATGAGCCTCCGAGTCAAGATGTTTTTGAGAATTCACCTGCAATGAAAATTAAACCAAATGAGAAATTGCAATTACAAATAGTAAAGACACCGGATGATTTCAATGAAAATGTCAAAGAAAAATTGCCCTTTCCAACAAAAATTGAAGCATTTAAAGTTATTAGTAACCAATATGAGCCCGTAGAGTTAAAGGATGATTATTTGACAATGCCTGCTGAAGAAGGAAGATATATTTATCTATTTAGAGTAACCTATGATGAGGAATTCAAAGGTATTGCTTATTATGCTTGGCAAGGTAAGGTAGAACAATAATAGAGGAAGCTGTTAGCAAGAGGGCACTGAAAAAGTCTAAGAAATAACTAAAGCGATTACGTAAAAAGAAATCCATTTACGCAATCGCTTTTCTGTCTATTTACTATATTAAAAGGTTACAGCATAAACTTGATTACGACCATTTTCCTTTGCATGATATAAAGCTTTATCAGCGTTTGTATAAAATGCATCTAAGGAGATGGCTGTCTGAACTTCTGTTGTAGCGGAGCCTAAGCTTAATGTACATTGTGTTGAAATATACTGGAATGAATATTGGGAAATGGTAGTCCGCAATGCTTCTGCTAGCTTAGTTGCTCTGTCGATTTGGCAGTTTGGTATTAAAATAACAAACTCATCTCCGCCATAGCGCCCAAAAATAGCCTCTTTCGGAAGTGCATTTGCAATTACTTTGGCAATCTCTCTCAGTACATAATCCCCAGCATCATGTCCGTATGTATCATTAATCCCCTTAAAGCGGTCAACATCAAAAATAATAAAGGAAACCATGCTTTTTTTCTTTAGCGCTGAGGCAATCAGAGCATCTGCGCGCTGAATAAAGGCGTGTCTATTATAAATATTTGTTAACTCATCCATCATAGCCATACGTGTCAATTCAATATCTGTTTGCTCTTTTACGAGTAAAATAAAACCAATGCTACCGACGAGCATTTCAATAAATCTCGTCAAGAAGGCAAGTGTTTGATATTCATTTTCTGCAAAGAGCGTTACGTCGGTTGAAACAAATAGTGCATTATATGTACGCAAGACAAGTGACAGTGCAATGGCACTATATAAAATAAGCATGATGCGTTTCAAAATAGATGCTTTACAAGTAAGATAAAATGCTCGGATTGGGAATCCAATCAGTACAGTAACGGTTATAGATATAATAGCAATGCGCACATTGTCAAAATTATAAAACAAAATAGCTGCATAAAAGCTAAGTAAACCAAATAATGATACAATAACGATAGCTTTTCTCGCAGTAGCTGTGAGATATTTTAGCAACAACAGTAGTGCAATACATTCAATCATTGTACCGATAAGCAACAGTGTATTACTTAAAAAAGTGGAAACGATGAATGGCAATATTTCGCGAAATAGTATAATAGTAAATGCAATAATTTGTAGGAGCTTTCCTATTACAAATGTCCAAATAGTACGGTTATTATACTGGTAGCTGTATGCTGAAATAAGCATGATAACACAGCAATGTCCAATAACAAGCAAAAGAATAACCGTCTTTATATCAAGTAATAAAAGTGACATATATCTGTACCCCTAACTACATCAAAGAAATTGTTATTATTATACACAAAATAATGTTTAAAGTCGATTGGAATTATAGTGAAAAAAGGTGAAGTGATGTTTAAAACAATTGGAATTTTAGCCCATGTAGATGCAGGGAAAACGACTTTTTCCGAGCAGCTACTTTATCATATGGAAGGCATTAAAGAAAAGGGGCGTGTTGATAATAAAAATGCTCATTTAGATTTTCATGCATTAGAAAGGGCACGCGGAATTACAATTTTTGCAGAGCAAGGGCGCTTTCAATATGAAGGTGATACATATACATTAATTGATACGCCGGGGCATGTTGACTTTTCTCCTGAAATGGAGCGCGCGATTCGCGTAATGGATTATGCGATTGTTATTGTGAGTGCAGTGGAGGGAATTCAGGGGCATACCGAAACCGTATGGCAGTTACTGAAAAAATATAATGTGCCAACATTTTTATTTATAAATAAAATCGATCGTGAGGGTGCAAATAAGGAGCAAGTACTTGCAGCGCTTCATCAAGAGCTGTCAGAGGAAATTTTATTTATAGAAAATGATACGAGTGAGGAGAGCGTTAAGGAATGGCTAGCTGAGCGTGATGAACAAATGCTCGAATTGTTTTTAGAGGGCAAGCTAGAAAATACGATTGTTATGACACAACTGCAAAAGCAAATTGCAGCGCGTAAGCTTTTCGTTTGCATGGCAGGAGCGGCACTAAAGGATGAAGGGGTATTACCATTTTTTCAGCAGCTTGCTAAGCTCACAATAGCGTGCTTTGATACTACAGCGCCATTTCAGGCTGAAGTATTTAAAATACGGCATGACTCTACTGGACAGCGACTTACTTTTATGAAGGCATTGCAGGGACGCTTACAAGTACGCGATGCGTTTACATTTGGTGATACAACAGAAAAAGTAACGGAAATCCGCTATTATAATGGAGCGAAGTTTGAAACAACGACAGTTGTGGAGGCGGGTGAAATATTTGCAGTAAAGGGCTTAAACCAAGTGGCGATTGGTAGTGTTATTGGGGGTATACCAAATGAAAGCATGTTGAAATTAGTGCCAACATTACAGGCCAAGGTTGTCTATCATGGTGATTTGCATATGAAGGAAGTGTGGCAGCAGTTCCGTTTATTAAATGAGGAAGAGCCTTCATTGCGTGCAATTTGGCAGGAGGAATTACAGGAAATCCATGTTCATGTCATGGGGGTGATTCAGCTAGAGGTACTAACTGAGATTGCGAGGGAGCGCTTTCATCTTGCGATTACATTCGCTAATCCGCAAATCATTTATAAAGAAACGATTGCTACAACTGTAACAGGATATGGGCATTTTGAGCCGCTAAAGCATTATGCGGAAGTGCATTTACTTATGGAGCCAGTAGCGCGTGGTACAGGTATTTTGTTTCACAGTGTTTGTCATGCAGACGATTTATCAGTGGGACATGTTCGCTTAGTGGAACAGCATTTATTTGAAAGAGCACATAATGGCTTATTGACAGGCGCTGCGTTAACGGATATTAAGTTCACACTGCTGACAGGGCGCGCTCATGTTGAATATACGTCAGGCGGTGATTTTCGAGAGGCCACTTTGCGCGCGCTGCGCCAAGGTTTAGAGCAGGCTGAAAATGTGCTTTTAGAGCCTTATTATCATTTTAAAATGAAGGCAGCCAATGATTTTTTAGGGCGTATGATGCACGATGTACAACAAGCGCATGGTGAATTTGAAGCACCCACTATGACAGAAAAGAGCGCTATATTAATAGGAAAAGTACCCGTTGCTACATTTATGAACTATAGCACGACATTTGCAGCCTATACAAATGGCAGGGGCGTGCTAAGCTTGCAATTTGCTGGCTATGATGTCTGTCATAATCGCGAGGAAGTCATCGCGCAAAAAAACTATGATAAAAATGCAGATCCACTTTATACGTCATCTAGTATTTTTTGCAAAAAGGGCAAAGGTGAAATTATTCCATGGGATAAAGCGAAAGCTGCAATGCATTGTTTGAAATGAACGTGGAATAAATCTAGAATGAGAGAAAATGACTGGCTAGAAAATGGATTAAGACGCTATTCTCTAGCCAGCTTTTTTTACTCGGCAGTTTGTAATGTAAGTGTTAATGCATCATAGGAATCTCCATTAATGACAAGCGTGTAGTAATCGCTGTAAGAGTTATCTAATGAGAATGGCTGAGCAATTTTTCCACGCTGCTTATTCCCCTCGCTATCTTTGTAATCAAATGAGACATCCAATGCAATTGTTTTATGGAATGTATTATGACTACGGGGAATGTTGAATGAAAGGGAATTGCCATGAGAAAGACTATTTTTTGGTATTGTGTAGCTTTCATCATTGATTGCTAGTTCTAGATTAGATAAGTCGATGGACGACTGATTTACAAATTGTAGTTCGTATTCCTTGCTTAAATAAAGACTAGTACTATAACGATTTCCATTCTTGTCGACCACGATTCGCGGGGCAATTTTTTCGAATGTTACAATAAGCTCGTTATTGCTATAAACAAAATACGAAGTGCCCTCTGTTTTGACAGATATATTTGGATAAATCTTTTTATTTAATCGCTCTTCTGCACGAATAGATTCATCGACTTCCTCTGGGGCTAAAATGAGTGGATTTTGAGGAATGACTCCCATTTCACCATCATAAAAATAAAAAGTAGAATGATGTTCCCCAGCCCGTTCACTTTGGAAGAACTGTCCATCCAAATCGTTTTCGGTAATACGATAGTTGGCTGTGTGTTCGTCTTGTGAAAAAGTGGTGCTAAGTATTATTAAAATAAGTACGGAGAGAGAAAAGGCGATTCGTGGCATCCAACTTCCTTGCTTTTTTTGTTGTGTTTTCGCATGAATTGCAATTCGTTCTTTTTGGGTAAACTGTGCATTTTGAAAAACATTTTGTTCCATTGTATTGCGCAAATTTTTTAATCTTTTTTCCACATTAATCCCTTCCTTCTAATAAAGTTTTTAAATTTCCTCTAGCACGCCTTAATCTGGTCTTTACAGTATTTTCATTGCAGCGCAAAATGGTTGCGACCTCATGGATGGATAGTTCCTCATAGTAATAAAGCAAAATGACTTCTCGATATTTGATAGGTAAGGTGAGTACAGCATGAGCTAATGCTTCATTTGTTTCTTGCTGGATTAAAAAACTTTCCGGAGGCGGCTGGGCTGGTAGCTGTTGATCGTAGCCGCTATCTTTCACAATAATGCGCTTAAACCAAGCAGTGCGGTAATAGTCCTTTGCGCGATTAATTGTAATGCGGTAAATCCATGCTTTGTATGATTGAATAGCGTGTTTTTTATCGTATTGTTCATAACAAGTAAGAAATACATCCTGTACGATTTCCTGTGCTTTGCCCCAATCTTGCACATAGCTATAGGCAAGCTTTGTTAAGGCAAGCCCGTATGTATCCATCAAAGCATCAAGCCAAACTTCTGGCGTAGTTTCTAATATAATTTGCTCTACCTCTATCATCCCCTCACATCCTTTCCTTGCCCCTAAGACGACCTAAAATCCTATTGCGTTTCAAAAGAATGAAAAAAGATTGCAGCAAATTGCTACAATCTTTACTTTAAGCTAATTTTACCATATTTAGTTAGATGTAGCATTGGTTTTAAACAAAGGATAGCACCTAGTTTTCAACTAAATAGCCTTTGTCACGCAACCGTTCTTCTGCTAAATTCAGTAAGTCTTCAGCAGGTGCGCTAATCATATGCATATGTGTTCCATCTGTTAAAATGGATAAATAATTAGCTTTTGTATCCTTAACACGCTTAACGAAGGCATCTACTTCAGGGCGATTAGATACCATGATGGAGGCGGTAATTTCACCATATACAGCATGCTCAACAATCACATTGTTAATCGTCACGCCACAATCGACTATTGTGTACATTTCATCTAATGCATTTTCGGCGCTATGCGTACAAACAATTTTTCGTTCAATATGTGCTGCTTTTTCTAAAGGCATATATAAATAACCTTGGCTCGTCGCAATAATTGGCTCATTGCGTGCTTTTAATAAATTCATATCATTAACAATCACTTGACGTGATACATTCGCATGCTTTGCTAAATCCGTACCAGTAATTGGTTTCCCAGCTACCTTTAATAATGATAACAGCTCATAGCGACGTTCTTCACCTAACATTTTTTTCATGCAATCACCTCCAATAATTTAATCATTCTTCAGCGAAATTTAATAGAGGAACTGACAATGTACGCGTGTAAAACAGTACTTGTTTTTTGGTCGGCTTGAAAAACCGAGGTGTAATAGATGTATATAAACAATTTGTCCTAACATAGTGTAACACGAGAGCATCTAGATGTGCCTAAAAGATTTGTGTCCATTTTTTTATTTCCACATATGATAAAGCGAGAAAAGGAGGATGCCCATGCGAGTTCATATTGTCCAAAAAGGCGATACACTATGGAAAATTGCCAAACAATATAGTATCGGCTTTGAGGAGCTAAAACGCTTAAATGCTCATTTAGCAAATCCAGATTACATCGTACCGGGAATGGAAATTTACTTACCAGACGGTCATCACGTAAAGGAAAAGCCGAAAGAGCAGATAAAGGAAAGGGTGGAGAGTCCGCGACAAAATATGCCGTTACCAACACCAGCACCACCAAAAATTGAACAGCCAATGATGCCGCCGATACAGTGGCAGCCACAACAGCCTGTATGGCCAGAGTTTAATTTATATATGCCGTGGCATATAGATATGACACAAATGCAATCAATGCCGCCGCAGCTACAACAACCGATGATGCCAATGCCAGAAATGCAACAGCCTATCATGCCACCACCACAAGCTCAACCGCCGATGATGCCGATGCCAGAAGCTCAGCAACCGATGATGCCACCGCAACAAATGCATCCACAAATGATGCCACAACCGATGCCATTTCCACCAATGTGCATGCCACCAATGCCGATGATGTGCTGCTGTCCGATGCCTACGCCATATGACATGATGATGTATCCGCAGATGCAGTCATTCCCGAATATGCCGCAGCAACAACTTGCTGCTGAAATGGAACAGCAAGCTTCCCCGATGATGGAACAAGAAATGCGCAATGAAAACTTTTATGAACAAATGAACCAGCCTTGCCCATGTACACAGCAACCACAAATGATGCCTTTACCATGTCAGCCAATGCCTTGTCCACCATGGCACTATTAATATGTATATTAAGCACAATTGCTGGAAATGGCAAACGGCATCCGGCACATTCTTTGTCAAAAAATATGAGGATAGCTTAATCGAAAAAAAAGTAAAAAATATTCATCATAAATTAACAGCAATTGCTTTTCCATATCATATTCCGGTTGTTAATACCAATGACGGGGTTGTCATTCAAAAATGGCATGAAGGCCGTAGCGCACGCTTTGACCAGAAGGAAGAGCGGTTAGCGGCAGTTGACTGCTTGCAAGCTCTTCATGAAACAAAAAATGATATTAATTGGCAGCTTGAACCTCTCCCGCGTCAGCAGCTACAACGCAAATGGCGAGCAAGATTTGAACGATTTTTAATGAATGAAAAAGAGCTTTCGTATTATTTAGATAAAGATTACAACAGCATTGCCCACACGGCATATAAAGGCTTAAGTAATATGTCTGCAGTGCCTTTACAAACAGAAGGGGCAACTTTGCTACATGGGGATGTTGTGCACCATAATTTTTTGAAAACAGCTAAAGGAATTGTATTAATTGATTTTGATTTAGCTGTGTTAGGCTCGCCTATTGATGAAATGGTTTTATGGCTACATCGTGCATTACCGAATGTCGACTATGATTTATCGTTGCTTCTACAAGAGCATCCTTATACAGCAATTTGTATGCCGCAACTATCACATATATATTATCCAAATGAATTGCTGCGTGAATGGCTGTATATTTTACAATTAGAAGAGAAGGAGCGCGAGCCTTTTCTAGATTATTTAATTCCCTTTACTAGAAAAGCATTACAGCATTGGCCGAGGCTAATCAAACAAATTGAGTACCATTCATAAAGTGTGTGGGGCGTCTAAAAAGGCTGTGGGGGCTTTGGGACAGTTTCATTTAAAAGTAGCTTAATTCAATGTTTCCAAATATATTAAAATAAGCTATCAATTTTTTAAAATAACTGTTATTTTAATAAAACCCGAACAAAACGTCCGAAAAGCAGTGCTCCGCACGCTTTTTGGACGCCTCTCTCTCTAGCTCACTTTGTGCTATAATGAATGCATGATTGTGAGGGATGAAAGATGTACGATTATTTAAAAGGTCAGGTGACGCGTATTACACCTGAATATATCGTCGTAGAGCAGCAAGGAATAGGCTGGCGATTATTTACACCAAATCCATATGCCTTTCAAAAAACGACAGTAGAACAACAGATTTTTTTACATATGCATGTACGTGAGGATGCACAGCTCCTTTATGGATTTACGAGCTTAGATCAGCGTGAGCTCTTTCGGAAATTAATTCAAGTATCAGGAATCGGACCAAAAGGTGCGCTAGCGATTTTAGCGACTGGGAATCCAGCGCAAGTTATTCAAGCGATTGAAATGGAGGACGAGTCTTTTTTAATCAAATTCCCGGGGGTTGGCAAAAAAACAGCACGCCAAATGATTTTAGATTTAAAGGGCAAGCTGGGTGCATTATTAGAGCAAGTCGAGCTGCCAAGTGCAGAGGAGGAGCTACCGTTATTTGGCGTCAATCCGTATAAGCATGAGTTAGAAGAGGCATTATTAGCTTTAACAGCGCTCGGTTATGCGGAACGTGAGTTAGCTAAGGTACAACCGCAGCTTGAAGCAGATGAAACATTAACGACGACGGATGCTTATATGAAGCAAGCGTTAAAGCTGCTATTGAAATTAAAATAGGAGGACGAGGGCATGTCAGATCGAGTGATTTCGAGCGAAGCGAATGCGGCAGAGGAACAACTCGAGTATTCTTTACGTCCACAGTCGCTTGCGCAATATATTGGGCAACATCAAGTAAAGGATAACTTGAAAATTTTCATAGAAGCAGCAAAGCAGCGTCAGGAATGCTTAGACCATGTGCTTCTATATGGTCCTCCAGGGCTAGGTAAAACGACGTTAGCAACTGTTATAGCGAATGAAATGGGTGTACAAGTCCGTATGACGAGTGGACCAGCTATTGAACGACCGGGGGATTTAGCGGCTATTGTTAGCAGCCTAGAGCCTGGAGATGTATTATTTATAGATGAAATTCATCGTCTGCCACGCGCAATTGAGGAAGTACTCTATCCCGCAATGGAGGATTTTTGTTTGGATATCGTTGTAGGCAAAGGGCCAGAAGCCCGCTCTATTCGTCTAGAATTGCCACCATTTACGTTAGTAGGTGCAACAACGCGGGCTGGAGCATTATCCGCACCGTTGCGAGACCGCTTTGGGGTGCTACTGCGCCTAGAGTTTTATGATGAGGAATCATTAGCAAAAATCGTGATACGAAGCGGGCAATTGTTTGGGGTAGAGATGGATGAAACAGCAGCATATGAAATAGCTCGTCGCTCAAGAGGTACACCGCGTATCGCCAATCGCCTATTAAAACGTGTGCGCGATTATGCACAGGTTATAGGGAACGGACAAATTTCATTAGTACTTGCACAGCAAGCACTTGAGCTATTGCAAGTAGACCCACTTGGCTTAGATCATATCGACCATAAATTATTAATGGCGATGCTAGAGCGCTTTCGCGGAGGTCCAGTCGGCTTAGATACACTAGCGGCATCGATTGGTGAGGAGCGTGTGACGATAGAGGACGTTTATGAACCATATTTATTGCAAATCGGCTTCGTGCAGCGCACACCTAGAGGGCGTATTGCCACAGCATTAGCATACGAGCATTTTGGCATAACGCCACAACAATCTTAAGTAAAGGGACGTTTTTATGAAAGTAGAAGATTTTGATTTTTATTTACCAGAGCAATTAATCGCCCAAACGCCATTATTAGACCGTACAGCGAGTCGTCTGTTAGTTGTTAACCCCCATTCAAAAGAGCTTGAGCATCACCAATTTGCTCATATTTTAGAAGAGCTCCAAGCAGGTGATTGCCTTGTGTTAAATGATACCCGTGTATTACCTGCTCGTTTAATTGGTGTAAAAGAAGATACGGGTGCTAATATTGAAATACTATTATTAAAGCAAACAAATGAGGATGAATGGGAGACGTTAGTAAAGCCTGCCAAGCGTGTGAAAATTGGTACTGTCATTACATTTGGTGAAGGTTTATTGCACGCGGAATGTGTTGCCGAGCTAGAGCACGGTGGACGCCTATTTCAATTCCAATATGAAGGCATTTTTTACGAAATTTTGGAGCGTTTAGGTGAAATGCCTTTGCCGCCATATATTCGTGAAAAGCTTGATAATCAAGAGCGCTATCAAACAGTCTACGCAAAGGAGCGTGGTTCGGCAGCTGCTCCGACAGCAGGACTGCATTTTACAGAGCAATTGTTAGAGGCAATACGTGCGAAAGGAGTAGAAATTGCCTTCGTTACATTGCATGTAGGCTTGGGGACATTTAGACCAGTAAGTGTGGAATCGATTGAAGACCACGATATGCATGCAGAGTTCTACAGTATATCAGAGCAAACAGCCAGCATCATTAATCGCACAAAAGCAAATGGCGGAAATATCATTGCAGTAGGCACAACCTCTACACGTACTTTAGAAACTGTCGCTTCTAAAAATAATGGGAAAATTATCGCTGAGCAAGGCTGGACGTCCATTTTCATTTATCCAGGCTATGAATTTAAAGCAGTGGACGGGCTTATTACGAATTTTCATTTACCGAAATCTACACTTGTTATGCTTGTTAGTGCTTTAGCGAGTAAAGATAGCATTTTACATGCATATAAAGAGGCGGTAGAAGAAAATTACCGCTTCTTTAGCTTCGGTGATGCAATGTTTATTCGACCAAAAGTGAAACCATAGTAGTAAGGAAGAGCTTAGCGTTTTGTAAAATTGCTATTTACTTAATAGCACGTTACAATAATTTGTTGTGCGTAATACTTTTCGCATAGATGAATTCGAGGTACTGTTTATACCTTTAGAAATGAGAGGGATTTTGTTCATGACACAACCAGCTATACGCTATGAATTAATTAAAACATGTAAGCAAACAGGAGCGCGCTTAGGTATCGTGCATACACCACACGGCTCATTTGAAACGCCTACATTTATGCCAGTTGGGACACAAGCGACTGTAAAAGCAATGTCGCCGGAAGAGTTAAAAGAAATGAATGCAGGCATTATTTTATCTAACACTTATCATTTATGGCTTCGACCAGGTCATGATATTGTAAAAGAAGCAGGTGGACTTCATAAATTTATGAACTGGGATCGCCCAATATTAACAGATTCAGGTGGCTTCCAAGTATTCTCTTTAAGCAAATTCCGTAAAATTGAAGAGGAAGGCGTTTATTTCCGTAATCATTTGAATGGGGATAAGCTTTTTTTAAGCCCTGAAAAAGCGATGGAAATTCAAAATGATTTAGGTTCAGATATTATGATGGCTTTCGATGAGTGTCCACCATATCCAGCAACATATGATTATATGCTAAAATCTGTAGACCGTACTACGCGTTGGGCAAAACGCTGTAAGGAGGCACATCAGCGTCCTGAGGAGCAAGGTTTATTCGGCATCATCCAAGGTGGTGAATATGAGGAATTGCGTCGTCGCTCAGCGGAAGCTTTAGTAGAGCTAGATTTCCCAGGCTATGCAATCGGTGGTTTGTCGGTAGGGGAGCCTAAAGAAGTGATGAACCGCGTATTAGACTTTACCGCACCCTTAATGCCTGAAAATAAACCTCGCTATTTAATGGGGGTTGGCTCACCAGATTCGCTCATTGATGGAGCGATTCGTGGTATTGATATGTTTGACTGTGTATTGCCAACAAGAATTGCGCGTAATGGTACATTAATGACATCAGAAGGTCGCATGGTCATTAAAAATGCCAAATTCGCTCGTGACTTCCGCCCGATTGATGAAAATTGTGATTGCTATACATGTAAAAATTATACACGTGCTTATGTGCGTCATTTATTGCGTACAGAGGAGACATTTGGCTTACGTTTAACTTCATATCATAATTTACGCTTTTTAATTAAATTAATGGAAGATGTTCGCCAAGCCATTCGCGAAGACCGCTTAGGAGACTTTAAAGAAGAATTTTTTGAAAAATATGGCTATAATTTGCCGGATGCTAAAAACTTTTAACATCTTCCAGCAATGTTTTGTACCGAAAGCTTAGCGGCAGGTACAAAAATCTCACATCTATATTGGTGGCGAGATGAATGTGAGTATAAGACCAATTTCAATGGTTGTCGAAACACTCGCTGAATCATAGGAACTCAGTCTAAGAATATCGCATCCAGCAGGTATCAGGGATGCTTGCACAATTCAAAATCCCCACGCAATTACGCTAAGGCATAATTGATTTAGCTAGAAAAATAGTTGAAAATTTAAGAAAAAAAGCGTTTTCTAATCGCTTTTTTATAGTAATGTATAATATACTTAAGAAGTGAGATTTTGAAAGGGGGATAAGCCTAATGGAAACACTATATTCTTTTGCACCAATTATTATTATGTTCGTTGCAATGTGGTTTATTTTAATCCGTCCAGCACAAAAAAGACAAAAAGCGACGGCGGAAATGCAAAACAATATTAAACGCGGTGACCGTGTAGTAACGATTGGCGGCTTACATGGTGAAGTAGACGCGATTGAAGATACAGCAGTATATTTACTCATTGCGGATAATGTACGTGTGAAATTTGAAAGACAAGCAATTGGTCGTGTTCTAGTAGACTAAATGTGTAAAAGAGATTAGGAAAGTAGATGAATGCTACTTCTGCCTAATCTCTTTTTGTTTGATTAAGCGGATATCAATATTTTGCGGGCAAATCAAAGCTTTTGAACTAGGAAATGGGTATTTGAAAAGTATATACGTATTTGAGGTATATCAAAAGTGAACTAACTGCTTTCATTTTACAAAAACATTTTGTATGAAAAACCCTCATTTTGCTCACAATGAACAAAAAGAGGGGCTACGTATGGAAGAGTACTTATTAATTATAGCGCGGACGTTTTTTCTATATTTTCTTGTACTGTTCGTCTTTCGAGTAATGGGCAAGCGTGAACTAGGTGAGTTAAGCATTTTAGATGTTGCCGTTTACGTCTTAATTGCTGAAGTAGCTGCTTTAGCATTAGAAGATGTCGAAAAACCCTTTCTAAAATCGGTTTTACCAATACTATTGCTTTTTGCAATTCAATATATTAATGCTATTTTTATTTTAAAAAATAAACGTTTGCGCGATGTGATTGACGGAGACCCTACAATTGTTGTAAGAGATGGTGTTATTTTAGAAAACGCGATGGTCAAGCAACGCTATAATTTAGATGATTTATTTCAGCAAATGCGTGAACAGGGCATTAGCTCCGTACAATCGATTTCTTTTGCATTTTTAGAGCAGTCAGGTAAGCTGTCAATTTATATGAAAGATGGTCCTGCTTTTGTTTTACCCATTATTGTCGATGGTTATTTAGATGGAAAGCATCTACGTTTAATTGGTAAAACAGAAGAATGGCTAGAAGATGAGTTGCGTGCTCAAGGAATCTACTCGGTCAAGCGTGTTTTTTATGCCTGCTATGAAGATGGTAAATTACATGTACAGCTAAAGTCTCGAAAAAATAGCTCGTAAATAGCGTAAATCCTGCCAGCGAATTTGATTTGTGATAATAAGTAATAACGTAATAAATACTAATGTGATAGCATTATCAATCCAAAAATGACCTGTGAAATGAACGAATGATTGCACAAGGCATACGATGATAAACGTCACATAAGGTACGACAAAAATTTGAAATCCTACACCGATTCGTGGATGCTGTCGCAATGTTGCGATATGTAAAAATGATGTAATAAGTACACCAAAGCCAATCGCAATGATTGCTCCTTTTTCCTGAATAAATGGCTGCGAGGCAAGGGCAAATAAAATAAAGAGCTTTGCCAAGCCACCATAGACCGAGTTCATCATGGCTGCACGCGCCTCGTCAACAGCTTGTAAAATAGAATGAAGTGGGCTTTGCACATAATAAAAATAAAAAATGGGTGCTAATATTTTCATAAAACCGCGATTTTCCTCTAAATGAAACAGCTTCATTGCAAGCTCATCTCCGTAAATAAAAAAGTAAGTGGCGGCAAAGCAGCCAATAATGGATGAGAGCCGCAGCGATACTTCAACCCGCTCGGATAATACTTTTGTATTATTGCGAGCCATCGCATCGCTAACAGCTGGAATTAGTACAATTGCTAAAGCATTAGGGATGAATGAAGGAAATAGCAATAATGGAATATGCACACCTGAAATAACTCCGTACAAAGTTGTTGCTGCGGATGCGGCAAGTCCAGAAACGGTTAAAGCCTTTAAAAAAATAATCGGCTCCAAAAACCATGTAAATGTGCCGAACATTTTACTTCCTGCTGAAGGCAAAGCAATGCGAAATAGCGGTGCGGCAGGATAGCTTGTAGCCTTTGTGTTGTATTTTTGCTTAGTATAGTGGAATGCTAAAAATAATAATGAAAAAATTTCTCCAAGCAATGTAATAAACATTGCACCAGCAGCGGTAATACTTGCGTCAGCCGTGACGAAATACGGCAATAGTAACATGACGAGCGCTATGCGCAAAACTTGCTCTAATAGCTGAGCCCAAGCAGTTGGTGTGATTTTGGCTAAACCTTGCAAGTATGCTTTAATTAAACTTGCATAAACGACGATGGGAACAGTAATTAGCGACACCTTTAAAGTAAGGGCGATTGCTTCGTTTTGTAATAATGTGCGTGCGAGCCATGGCAGTGATAAATAAAGAGGTGGTAATAATAATAAAATGGCAATCGTAGAAATAAAAATGGCCTTTGCCATAACAGCTTGTACATCTTCAGTGCGCTTTTTTGCACGAAGCTCCGCCGTCAGTTTAGCGACAGCAATTGGCAAGCCGAGCTGAGCAATCGCAATAAAAAAAATAAATGTCGGATAAGCGGTCATATAAATACCGACAGCTTCTTCTCCAGCAATACGCATAAATTGCATTCGATAAATGAAGCCTAAGCATTTTGAAAGAAAAATGACAAATATTAAAAACATCGTACCTTTTATAAATGATGCCACTGCGCCAATCCCTTCTCATCTTATCTTTTTTGATATACACTATTTGTATGCATGAGCAGTAGTGATTACAACTTTAACTTCTATCAGCTAGTGTCCAGCCAGCCGCTAATAGAGAGGAACTCAGTCTAAGAGCGCCACCACACGCGCAACGACTGGGTGACCAACAGCCTGTTGGGGGATGTCACAGATTTTGAAAAAAGGCCTGCGCGATGCAGGTAGTTAACCGTTATTACGCGATGTGACGGTTTTAGGTTAACTTCCACCACCGAGCTCGAAATAATCTGGACGAGAGTTAGCCGAGGCGAAATTGATAACAGGGGTGAGCAGATTATGGCGATTCGTTATAAACAGCTTTTTGACCATGTGTACGTTGTATTACAAAGTAAAGTAGAAGAGTTTCATTTTCTTCAATATCAAGCGCTGTCAGAGGAAGAGCTTTGGAATTATTGTGTTGACCGAAAATGGCGTAAAAAAGAGATTGAAAGCCTATCAATTTCTGAAGTTGTTGCAACCGTTTTTGATTTAACGCCGTCAGAAGTATTAAATTATCATCGTTTTGTGTCCCACCAAGCACTAGATTTACAAAGTGAGCTAGCTGCTGTGCTATTTAATGTGGAAAATGTGAATACAAAAATAGAATAAAATAACACTTCTATTACTTCTTTATTTTTGCTGCAAAAGAATGCTAGCTAGGCAATCTGCTATTCAATTCATTTTTGAACGCATTCAATTTGATGCTTTGTTTTTAAATAGAGGTCTGCTGTGCCTGTGAATAAAGGGGAAAATCCTCTATTCAATATTTGACAGCTAGCTAATCGTGTTTCATAATAAGCATATTGTGTGTATTCGTTTTTTAGAATGGGTTTTGTTGGCCGCTTAAGTGGGCCGCTACATAAGTGAACGGAGAATATAGCGCATAAGCGCTTTTTCTCATGCACAAATTCGTGCGTCAAGTTAGAGGAGGATTTACAATGAAATTAGTAAACCGTATTATTACCTTTACGCTGATTGTTCTATTACTATTTACAGGTATGGGTACGACGGTTCAAGGAGTTTTAGACAAAGTAAAACTCGGCTTGGATTTACAAGGTGGTTTTGAAGTATTATACGAGGTTGAAACATTAGACGGTTCGAAGGTGACGCCAAGTGTTTTAGCGGATACAAACGCGGCATTAAACCGACGTGTAAACGCATTTGGTGTAAGTGAGCCTTCCATTGCAATTGAGGGAGAAAATCGTATTCGTGTGCAGCTAGCAGGTTTAGACGACCAATCATCGGCTCGAGAGCTACTATCAAGCACGGCGAATTTAACATTCCGTGACGTAGACGATAATCTACTGCTCGATGGAACGGATTTAAAAGAGGGTGGGGCAAATGCCACTTTTGATGACCGAAATCAACCGATTGTTACATTAACATTAAAGGACGCGACAAAATTTGCCGAGGCAACACAGCATGTTTTAGACATGGGGCCTGGGAAAAACCTACTTGTCGTATGGTTAGATTTTGAAGAAGGTGTGGACTCTTACGCTGCTGAAGCTGGTAAAGAGGAGCCGAAATTTGCTTCTGCTGCCTCAGTAAGTCAAGTGTTAAATACAACAAATGTAATGATTCAGGGAAGTTTCACAGTAGAGGAAACAAAGTCTCTTGCCTCTGTATTGAATTCAGGTTCTTTGCCTGTTAAATTAACTGAAATTTATTCGACTTCAGTTGGTGCGCAATTCGGTGAGCAAGCACTAACGAGCACTGTATTTGCTGGCGTTATAGGGGTACTGATTATTTTTGTATTCATGCTACTATACTACCGCCTACCAGGAATTATTGCCATAATTACATTAACAGTGTTTACGTACTTAGTTCTTGTTGTTTTCAACGGCATTAATGCGGTACTGACATTACCCGGTATTGCAGCGGTCGTATTAGGAATCGGTATGGCAGTCGATGCGAATATTTTAACAGCCGAGCGCATTCGTGAGGAATTGCGTGTAGGTCATAGTGCAAAAGAAGCGTTTAAGCTTGGTTCAAAGCAATCTTTATCGGCTATTGTCGATGCGCAATTAACAACATTGCTTGTGGCGATTGTATTATTCTATTTTGGTACAAGCTCTGTAAAAGGTTTTGCGACAACATTAATTATTACAATTTTACTAAGCTTCGTAACGGCTGTTTGGGGCTCGCGTATGCTACTTGGTTTACTTGTCAACAGCGGTTATTTCGATAATCCTGTTTGGTATGGTATTGCAAAATCGAAGCAACATAAATTAGAGGAAGGCTTAAAGGCGCTTGATTTAACGACGAAATTCGATCGTTTAGATTTTGTAGGTCATCGCCGTAAATTCTATGCTTTCTCCTTGATTATTTTAGTTGTGGGAGTAGTCATCATCGGCATTTTCCGCTTAAATTTAGGTATTGATTTTTTAAGTGGTACACGTGTGGAAATTTTAGCAGACCGTGAGCTTGTACAAGAGGAAATGATAGACTATTTAGAGGGAATGGGCTTCACAAGTGAAGATGTAATTATTTCTGGTGAAGAGAAGAACATCGCTGTTGCACGTTATAAAGATGAATTTTCTCAGCAGGAAATTTTAGATTTAAAGGCACAGGTAAAGGCAGACTTTAATCATGAGCCTAGCGTGAGTGCCGTTTCTTCAACGGTAGGGGAGGAACTGGTGAAAAACGCGATTAAGGCACTAGTTATTTCAGCGATTGGTATTATTATTTATGTAGCCATTCGCTTTGAATGGCGTATGGGTGTCGGCACAATCATTTCATTATTGCATGATGTATTCTTTATTGTGGCGATTTTCAGTTTACTGCGATTAGAAGTTGAAATTACATTCGTCGCTGCAGTATTGACAATCGTTGGTTATTCGATTAACGATACGATTGTTACGTTTGACCGTATTCGTGAAAACGTTAATCATCAGGAGAAAATTACTACAAAAGAAGAACTTGCGAATATTGTAAATAAATCATTGCGTCAAACGATGGGACGTTCTGTGAATACAGTATTAACGGTTATTATCGTAGTTGTTGCCCTTATTTTCTTAGGTGCACCATCTATTCAAAACTTCTCAATCGCGCTATTAATTGGTCTTGTTACAGGTATGTATTCGTCCATTTGTATCGCTGCACAAATTTGGTATTCATTAAAAGTACGTGAAATGTCGAAAACTGGTGGCGGTGTCGTGAAAAAAGAGAAAAAACAATGGGGTACAGACGAACCAGTTGTTTAAATTAAAATGAGGCTGCCTAACTAGGTAGCCTCATTTTGCATATGCAATGAAGGCTCCATTTTCGTTTCTCTTTTTCTTTGATTTACTCAAGCTCAAATACACGATAAAATATAGCTAGACATAAAAAATAGGGAGGCGTTTATTGATGAAAACACAATGGACATTATTAATCGGCTTAGTTTTTGCTATTATTATCGCAATATTTGCTGTTGTAAACGTAGACCAAGTACCAGTGAATTATATTTTCGGTGAAGCCCATTGGCCACTTATATTAGTTATTTTAGGCTCAGCTTTTATTGGTGCGGTTAGTTCAATATCTTTTATTGCCTTTAATTTATTTCGTATGAATCGTCAAATTAAGCATTTAGCGAAAGATTTACAGCAAAGAGATGAAAAAATCGGGCAATTAGAGCAGGAGTTAACTACTAAAAACGAACAATTAGTCGTACAGCAAACGAAGTTGCTAAATAACACACAAGAAAGCTTGCAAGAGGAAAAGTGATAAATGTAAAAGGAAAGGCTGTTTGAAAAGTGGTGCGCTAGCCTGCTTTCTAAACAGCCTTTTTTTCTTGAATACTGTTATAATAATATCGTTAAAGGAAGTGAATGACATGATAAGTATGAATAAAAAATGGATTATCCAGCACCCTAATGAGCAAAGTGTGCAACATTTGCAGCAACAATTAAAGCTTTCGCCAATCGCAGCCAAAATTTTAGTAGCACGGGGCTGTCAAACGGTTGAGCAGGCACAAAAAATATTAACAATGGATGAACAAGCACTACATGACCCGTTTTTATTACATAATATGGACAAAGCAGTGAAGCGGATTGAGCAAGCTCTTGAAGCAGGAGAAAAAGTGTTAATTTATGGAGATTATGATGCGGACGGCATTACGAGCACAGCCATTATGCTCCATACTTTATTAGACTTAGGGGCAGATGTGGATTTTGTTATCCCCAACCGCTTTACGCATGGCTATGGTCCGCACGAGCAATTATTTCGCGATGCATATGAACAAGGGGTTCAATTAATTATTACGGTGGATAATGGCATTGGTGGGATAGGACCGATACGTCTTGCCAAGGAGCTTGGGATGGATGTAATTGTTACCGACCACCACGAGGCAGGGGAGGAGCTACCGCCAGCAGATATTATTATTCATCCACGTGTACCAGAAGGGCATTATCCTTTTGGAGAGCTTGCAGGTGCTGGAGTGGCATTTAAAATAGCACATGCATTATACGGTGAGATACCAACGCATTTATATGAGCTTGTTGCGATAGGGACGATTGCGGATTTAGTGCCTCTGGTAGATGAAAACCGTTATATTGTACAGCAGGGTATCAAATATTTACGCCAGTCTCAAAGTCCATGGGTGCAAGCTTTTTGTAAAGTAGCAAGCGCGACGCAGTCGGAAATTAATGAGGAAACAATTGGCTTTTACTTCGGCCCTCGTTTAAATGCCATTGGTCGCTTAGGAGATGCAATGCCGGGGGTGCATTTTATAATGAGCGAGGATAGTTCAACGGCAAAGGAATTAGCCGAGCTACTGAATGCTAAAAATGCTGAGCGTAAAAATATTGTTGCAATGATTACGGAGCAAGCGGAAGCAATGATTGAGGCTGATGATGAATTAAAAAATGCCCATGTTTTAGTCGTTGCACATGAAGGTTGGAATCCCGGTGTTGTTGGAATTGTTGCCTCTAGGCTCGTAGAAAAATATTACCGCCCGACAATAGTTTTATCACTTGATGCAGCAAATGGAGTGGCAAAAGGCTCAGCGCGCAGTATTGAAGGCTTCCATTTGTTCAATGAACTCGCGAAAAATAGAGATATATTGCCGCATTTTGGTGGACATCCGATGGCAGCAGGGATGACGCTAGCTATAGAACATGTTGGACAATTGCAGGAGCGCCTAAATAAGCAGGCACAAAGCTGTTTAACTGTTGAGCAACTCATACCTCAGCTAACGATAGATGTTCCTGTTGAATTAAGTGAAGTGACTGTTGAGGCGATTGAGGAAATTCAGCAGCTAGGTCCTTTCGGTGTCGATTTTGCGAAGCCTGTTTTTGCACTTGAACAAGTGAAAGTAAGTGCTATGCGGAAAATTGGAGCGAATGAAAATCATTTAAAATTAGAACTAGACGATGGTTATTGTACAATCGATGCCATTGGTTTTAATAAAGGCTATTTATTTAATGATATATCCTACGGTGTTGCACTATCCTTTGTCGGTGATTTGCAAATTAATGAATGGCAAAATCGTAAAAAGCCACAGTTTATGGTACAGGATGTGCAATCAAATGAATGGCAATTATTTGATTTGCGTGGTAAAAAGCAGGCGGTGAGTTGGGTGTCAACCATTCCGAAAGAAGAGACGCTATTTGTTGTTTTCGACGAGCAGCTTGTGCCGCATTTTGAACAGCAGCTACAATTGCCTGTAACGCTTGCAGAGCACGTAGAAAAGAGTGATAAGCGCTATGTTGCGGTGCTTGATTTACCTCCTAGTGAAGTGCATTTTACAAAAATGCTGCAAAGGGTGCAGCCACAGCGCATTTATGCTCATTTTTATACAGCCACCTCACATTATTTTAGCGGCATGCCGACACGTCAGCATTTTAGCTGGTATTATAGCTTTTTAAAGAAACGCCCAAGCTTTTCTTTGCAGCAGCATATCGAGCCACTAGCGCAGCATATTGGGTTAAATGTGGATGTAATTAATTTTATGACAAAGGTGTTTTTTGAGCTAGGATTTGTTACAATAGAGGGTGGTCTGACGACAGTTGTAGAAAATGCGCCAAAACAGGCGTTAGAAGAGGCTCCGTCATACAAGGTACGTTCAGCACAAATACAGTTAGAGCAAAAGCTACTATACGCTACTTATAGTGAGCTGAAGCAGTGGTTAGATAAGCAAATGATGCAAGTGGATTCCTAAGGAGGAGTAATAAATGGATTTAAAGCAATACGTAACAACGGTAGAGAATTGGCCGAAGGAAGGAATTAGTTTTAAAGATATTACAACAATTATGGACAACGGTCAAGCCTACAAATATGCAACAGATCAAATTGTTACATATGCGAAAGAGCTCGGCGCAGAAATTATTGTAGGTCCAGAAGCGCGCGGCTTTATTATTGGCTGCCCAGTAGCCTATGCGCTAGAAATCGGCTTTGCCCCTGTTCGTAAGCCAGGTAAATTACCACGTGAAGTAGTGAGCGTTGATTATGGCTTAGAATATGGCAAAGATACGTTAACAATGCACCGCGATGCGATTAAACCAGGACAAAAAGTAATGATTTGTGATGATTTATTAGCAACCGGTGGAACGATAGAGGCGACAATTCGCTTAGTCAAAGAACTAGGTGGAATTGTAGTCGGATGCGCATTTTTAATTGAGCTGTCTGACTTGAATGGACGCGACAAAATCGGTAACTACCCAATTAAAACATTAATTCAATATTAAGAATAAGGCTGTGTGAAAGATAGGCGAATGCGTCACTTTTCACACAGTCATTGTTGTTTTTTGAAACATTTAACCACTTTTACGACAACTAAATGATAACGTGTCTTTACAACATATACATATTTTTTATAAAATTGAGTTTATACATGAATCGTGAAAATATAGGGACAAGGTGGATATGCAATGGCGAAAGAACAAATTTTAGCGCCCGAAGATGTTTTCGAGCTCGTTAAATCATATATGAATAATGAACACGTTGACTTTGTAAAGAAGGCGTATGAGGTTGCGAAGGAAGCGCATAAAGAGCAGTTTCGTAGCTCAGGTGAACCATACATTATTCACCCTGTACAAGTAGCAGGAATATTAGCTGAGCTACAAATGGACCCGGCGACGGTAGCGGCAGGCTTTTTGCACGATGTCGTAGAAGATACTGCATTGACTCGTGAGGATATAGTGCGTGAATTTAATGAGGAAGTAGCAATGCTTGTAGATGGTGTAACAAAGCTAGGAAAAATTAAATATATGTCGAAGGAAGAGCAGCAGGCTGAAAATCATCGTAAAATGTTTGTCGCGATGGCACAGGATATTCGCGTTATTTTAATTAAACTAGCAGACCGCCTACATAATATGCGCACATTAAAGCATTTACCTTCGGAAAAGCAACGACGTATTTCAAATGAAACGCTTGAAATTTTTGCACCTCTCGCTCATCGTTTAGGAATTTCGACAGTGAAGTGGGAGTTAGAGGATACGGCGTTACGCTATTTGAACCCACAGCAGTATTATCGCATCGTTAGCTTAATGAAGAGGAAGCGCGATGAGCGCGAAGCATATTTGGATAATGTAATGGATGAAATTAAATCACAGCTTGATGAGATAGAAATCGATGCGGATATTTATGGACGACCAAAGCATATTTACAGCATTTATCGTAAAATGGCAATGCAAAAAAAGCAATTTAATGAGATTTATGATTTATTGGCTGTTCGTATTATGGTAGATAGCATTAAAGACTGTTATGCGGTGCTTGGCATTGTTCATACACTTTGGAAGCCGATGCCAGGTCGCTTTAAAGACTATATTGCAATGCCAAAGCAAAACCTATATCAATCCTTGCATACGACTGTTATCGGGCCATATGGCGACCCTTTAGAAGTGCAAATTCGTACGAAAGATATGCATAAAATTGCTGAATATGGGATTGCGGCGCACTGGGCCTATAAAGAAGGGAAGGCAGTGGAACGCAGCAAGGAAAGCATCGACCAAAAACTGAGCTGGTTCCGTGAAATTTTAGAATTCCAAAATGAATCATCCAACGCTGAGGAGTTTATGGAATCATTAAAATTTGATTTATTTTCGGATATGGTTTATGTCTTTACACCAAAGGGCGATGTAATTGAATTGCCAGCGGGCTCTGTGCCTATAGATTTTGCTTACCGTGTGCACTCAGAAGTCGGCAATAAAACAATTGGGGCTAAAGTCAATGGCAAGATGGTTCCGCTCGATACACCGCTAAAAACGGGGGATATTATTGAGGTGCTTACATCTAAGCAATCATTTGGACCTAGCCGTGACTGGATTAAAATTGCTCAAAGTTCGCAGGCGAAAAACAAAATTAAACAATATTTTAAGAAAAATCTGCGTGAAGATAGCGTAATTAAAGGGAAAGAGCTAATTGAAAAAGAAATTAAGGCGCAAGAATTTGAGGCTAAAGAGGTTTTAACTCAGGAAAACATTAAGCGCGTAATTGAAAAATTCAACTATACGCATGAGGAAGACTTGTATGCGGCTATCGGTGTAGGAGGAATAACCGCACAGCAAGTAGTAAATCGCCTAGCGGAAAAAATGCGCAAAGAGCGTGAGCAAGAGGAAGCGCTCGAAAAAATTGTGAAGGAAATGCAAAAGCCTAAGCCAAAGCGCACAACAGAATCGGGTGTCGCTGTAAAAGGCATTGATAATTTACTTATTCGTCTATCACGCTGCTGTACACCTGTCCCAGGCGATGAGATTGTCGGCTTCATTACGAAAGGGCGCGGTGTTTCTGTGCATAGAGCAGACTGTCCAAATATTCAAGATGACGACAAAGAGCGTTTAATCGCTGTTGAATGGGAAGTAGGAACAGCAACAGAGCGCAAACAATATCCTGTTGATATTGAAATTTCAGCATATGACCGTCATGGTATTTTAAATGATGTTATGCAAGTGGTGAGCGAATCTAAAACGAATATTTTAGCAGTTGCTGGACGCGCCGATAGAGAAAAAATGGCAACCTTGCAGCTAACAATTGCAATTACAAATATCGGAGAATTAACTAAAGTAGTCGAAAAAATTAAGCAATTACCTGATGTTTATTCGGTGCAACGTGTTATTAACTAAAGTAGTAAAAGAGGTAATCCTATGAAAGTCGTGCTCCAACGAGCGAAAAATGCTTCCGTTACAGTGAATGGTACGATAACGGGAGCAATTGATAAAGGCTATGTCTTACTAGTCGGTATTACACATGCAGATACGCTAGAAGATGTTCAATACGTAGCGAAAAAAGTGGCAGAATTACGTCTTTATGAAGATGAAAACGGCAAAATGAACCATTCGATTTTAGAAGTTGGTGGAGCTATTTTATCCATTTCACAATTTACCTTGTATGCCGACGTGAAAAGGGGACGCCGTCCAAGCTTTACAGATGCGGCACGTCCTGATTTTGCGCAAACGCTCTGGCAAGCATTTAACAAAGAGCTAGGCACATATGGTCTACAAGTAGAAACAGGTATTTTTGGGGCAATGATGGATGTTTCCTTAATTAATGATGGACCTGTGACGATTATTGTGGAATCGAAGTGAGGAAAGGGACTTTCTAAAAAGTAACTTTTAAAAGAACATGGATTTTTTCTAAATCATAAATACCTTCATAAAAATGCAAAAAACTAGTAAGGAAAGCATGCTCTCCTTACTAGTTTTTTATTGATTGAAATAATTTAATAAGCCTTGGTAAATACCGAGTGTTGCTTGTTCACGGTAATAGTCAGTTGTAATAACCGCTTCTTCAGCAGCATTGCTTAAATAGCCAAGCTCAATTAATATCGCATTTTGACGATTTTCTCGTAGCACGAGGAAGTTGCCAAATTGTGCACCACGACTGCGCAAGTTAACCGTCCCTTCAAGTCCTTGCTGAATAGCCTCGGCAAGCCCTTTATTCGTGTCGCCGTAATAATAGGTAGTAAAGCCTGTAACAGAGCTTATTTCATTTGCATCGTAGTGAAGGCTAATAAAGGCATCGGCATTTGCTTGATGACCAACAGCTATACGTTTACGTAAATCAACGAAAACATCTGCCTCACGAGTGAGTTCAACATTTGCCCCTGCTGCTCGTAATTTTGATTTTAGCAGCTCAGCCGTTTGCAATGTTAGTCCTTTTTCATATGTGCCACGAACGCCTGTCGTTCCGGGATCGTTGCCGCCATGTCCAGGATCGATGACGATTGTCAGCCCCTGCAATGTTCCGTTTTTGCGATTTTTTTGACTCGCAGTAGTAATTGCTTCACTTTGAGAGGCAGAGACTACCCAATTTGCCACATAGGCCTCTTTTTCACCAACCGCAATTTTATACCATTCCCCTTCCTTAGCGATAATGCTATATTGTTGTCCCGCGTCTGCACGCTGAACAACAGCTGAAGAGGTGGAGGCTTGCTCTCGTAAGTTAGTTCCATTATAAATAATTGTGACATTTTCTGTAACAGGTTTTAGCGGATCAGTAGGCGCATCTTGCTGGACAGTAAATGTCCCATAAAAACTATAAATCCAACCTGATTTTTTCTTTGAGTATTGGATTTCCACCCAATTATTTTTTCTACTTAATACTTTGTATTGCTGGTCTTTTGTTGCCACACCTAATATTTTGGATGTTGTGCTAGCTTTTTTTCGGACATTGACTGTATCCACTACAATTGTAAATGTATTCGGGTCATTTTCTAATGTTTCGATAGATGTTTCTTCTTGTTGTTCCTCCGCTACGGTAGCTTGCTGTTTTTCATTGACCGTAATATACAATGTGGAAACCCAGCCGATAACATTTCCATATTGGATTTGTACCCATTCCTCCTGCTGTTGAAGTAGCTGTGTCTCAGCACCTAAGGGAAGCTGGGTTAGCACTGTTGAGGATAAGGAGGGCTCTGCGCGTACATTCAGCTTGTCCACTTGTGAAATAACAATTTGCTGCTCTGACTTGTCCTGTTCAGTCGCTGTTGTTGGTTTGATGAGCCACTTAGCTACCCAGCCTTCTTTATTATTGACTTTTACATGCATCCAATCACCTTGCTGTCGAGTGGAAGAAAGTAACTGACCCTCTTTTAGTGTTTCTAAAATAGGATAGGAAAGGCCGGGACCTTCGCGTAAATATAAAATTTCAGCATTCACTATGTAATCGTCTTGCGCTGCTTTTGCGCTGTGCACCGTGGGCAGCATCGTTAAAATGAGCATGGCACAAATTGTCCATATGCTAAATGTTTTTTTCATTATTTTACTCCTTTCAAAATTGTTTATCCTGTCTGAATTGATAATCGTATGCATCCAGTTTTAACATATATATTGGTCATATAACTAGTGGTGAGCACCACATTATTAATATTGTAAAAGCATTACGATATGAAAATCTATAGTTTTTTTGAAAATAGTTGACAAGACCTGTATACATCATTATGATAAAGTATAAATTCAAAAACAAATCGCCATCGACCAAGCAAGTAGCAATAACTAGGGCTGACACAGAGAAGGAAAAACATCGGCTGCAATTTTTCCTACAGTACGTTCATTGCGAATAACACTTGAGAGGCTTTTTCTCGAAATGCTTATGCATAGTAGGGAAAAACGGAATCGGCCGTTATCCGAATTTCGAGAGGGTGTAATCTAATTATGCCAACTAGGGTGGAACCGCGGAACTGATGAATCAGCTTTCGTCCCTTGCAAAATATGCAGGGGACGAGGGCTTTTTTTATTTTGATTCAAGTAAAACAGCGTGCAAGAAGTAAGAGGAAAGGGGAGCTTATCATGAGCTTTAAAGTACCTAGAGGAACGCAAGATATTTTGCCAGAACAATCGGAGAAATGGCAGCTAATTGAAGAAAAAATTCGCGAATTATGTCGTGTTTATCGGTATAACGAAATTCGCACACCAATGTTTGAGTCAACTGAGTTATTCCAACGCGGTGTCGGTGATACGACAGATATTGTACAAAAAGAAATGTATACATTTGATGATCGTGGAGGGCGCTCTTTAACACTTCGACCTGAAGGGACGGCTTCGGCAGTACGTGCCTATGTTGAGCATAAAATGTTTGGACAGCCAGACCAACCCGTGAAACTATCCTATATGGGGCCGATGTTCCGCTATGAACGTCAGCAAGCAGGGCGCTATCGTCAATTCGTACAATTTGGTGTAGAGGCAATCGGTTCAGCCGACCCAGCAATTGATGCAGAGGTTATTGCATTAGCGATGGACGTCTATAGCACACTTGGCTTAAAGGATTTAAAGCTTGTTTTGAACTCGCTAGGTGATAAAGAAACGCGCGATGCACACCGCGCGGCATTAATTGGACACTTCGAGCCAAGCATTGGAGAGTTTTGCTCAGACTGTCAAAAACGCTTAGAAAAAAATCCGCTTCGCATTTTAGATTGTAAAGTTGACGCAGGGCATCCGTTAATGGTATCAGCACCAGCATTAACAGATTATTTAACAGAAGATTCAGCAGTCTATTTTGCCAAAGTGAAAATGTATTTAGATACGCTAGGAATTGCGTATGAAATTGATCCAAATTTAGTGCGCGGGCTTGATTATTATAATCACACAGCATTTGAAATTATGTCGACAGCATCTGGCTTTGGTGCTATTACAACACTTTGCGGTGGCGGGCGCTATAACGGTTTAGTGGAGGATATCGGTGGACCAGATATGCCAGGCATTGGCTTTGCACTTTCGATTGAGCGTTTATTATTAGCGCTTGAAGCAGAGGGGATTGAGCTAAACGTGAATAATAAGCTAGATGTATTTGTTGTTGCTATTGATGCTGAGGCAAAGGTCAAGGCAGCAGAATTAATTAGCTCTTTCCGCGCAAAAGGTATCTCGGCAGATATGGATTACATTGATCGCAAGATGAAGGCACAAATGAAGGCAGCAGACCGTTTAGGTGCAAAGTATGTGCTTGTTTTAGGAGAGATGGAGCTTGCGGAGGCAGCGGTGAATGTCAAAACGATGGAAACAGGCGACCAGCAAAAAGTTGCATTCCATGATTTAGTGAACTATCTTTTAGAGCAAAAATAATGTTGGAGGAATAAATAATGGCACAAAGAACACATGCTTGTGGTGAGGTATATGAGCAGCACCACGGTCAAGAAATAGTATTAAAAGGGTGGGTACAAAAAAGACGCGATCTAGGTGGGTTGATTTTCGTTGATATGCGTGACCGCACAGGGATTGTCCAAGTTGTATTTGGCGATGAGGCTCCCGAAGCACTTGCAATTGCAGAAAAGATTCGTAGCGAATTTGTGATTGAGGTAACAGGAAAAGTTGTACTTCGCCAGGAGGGACAAATTAATCAAAATATTAAAACAGGTAAAATTGAAGTGATTGCTTCTTCCTTAACAATTATTAATGAAGCAAAAACACCTCCTTTTGCAATTGATGATAAAACGGAAATTTCAGAGGACTTACGCTTAAAATATCGCTATTTAGATTTACGCCGACCTGTAATGTTCGATACATTTAAAATGCGCTCAGATGTAACGCGTACAATTCGTAACTTTTTACAAAATGAAGGCTTTTTAGAAGTAGAAACGCCGATTTTAACAAAATCTACACCAGAAGGCGCACGTGACTATTTAGTTCCTTCTCGCGTGCACGAAGGTGAATTTTATGCGTTACCACAGTCGCCACAATTATTTAAACAATTATTAATGGTGTCGGGGTTTGAGAAGTACTTCCAAATTGCGCGTTGCTTCCGTGATGAAGATTTACGTGCGGACCGTCAACCAGAATTTACGCAAGTCGATATTGAAACATCCTTCATGACGATGGATGAAATTATTGCCATGAACGAGCGCTTAATTCAGCAAGTAATGCGTGATGTAAAAGGAATTGAAGTGGAAGCACCGTTCCAGCGTATGAGCTATCAGGAGGCAATGGCACGTTACGGCTCAGATAAGCCGGATGTTCGTTTCGGTCTAGAGCTACAGCAATTATCAGAGATTGTAAAAGATTCTACTTTCGGCGTATTTGCTAATGCAGTGAAGGCTGGCGGAGAAGTAAAAGCAATTAATGTAAAAGGTGCCGCTGATAACTATTCACGCAAAGATATTGATGCATTAGGTGAATTTGCTGGGCGTTACGGCGCGAAAGGTCTTGCATGGTTAAAAGTAACGACAGAAGGCTTGAACGGACCAATTGCGAAGTTCTTTGAAGGAGCTGCAGCAACAGCGATTATAGAGGCGACGAAAGCGGAGGCGGGTGACTTATTATTATTTGTAGCCGATAAAGCTTCAGTTGTAGCCGATGCGCTTGGTGCATTGCGATTAAAATTAGGCAAGGAGCTAAATTTAATCGATGAGTCAACATTCGCATTTTTATGGGTTGTTGATTGGCCATTATTCGAATATGACGAAGAGGAAGGGCGTTATTATGCAGCACATCACCCATTCACACGTCCATTTGATGAAGATATCGCTTTAATGGAAACGAATCCTCAAGCGGTTCGTGCACAAGCCTATGACATAGTATTAAATGGCTATGAGCTAGGTGGTGGTTCATTGCGTATTTATGAGCGGGAACTCCAAGAAAAAATGTTTGCATTACTTGGTTTTACACAAGAGGAAGCGCATGAGCAGTTTGGTTTCTTATTAGAAGCCTTTGAATATGGAGTACCTCCACATGGTGGCTTAGCATTTGGTCTTGACCGTTTAGTGATGCTATTAGCTGGTCGCACGAACTTACGCGACACGATAGCCTTCCCAAAAACGGCATCTGCAAGCTGCTTATTAACAGACGCACCTGCACAAGTGGCTGATGCACAACTAACAGAGCTACATTTAGCAGTAACAGCTGGCAAAGAAAAAGAATAAAATAGAACACTCTTAACCTATAAAAAAGCCGAGGCTGTCTGAAAAGTACATTCTGTTTTGAAGACGCATTGAAATAAAAGTTTTCATCTCCTCTCTTTTACTGAAGGTTAACACTGCTAAAGCTAGTGTTCGTCCCACTTTCAAAAGAAACTTTCTCTATTTATATGAGTCAACACTTTTGTAAAATGTTGTCGCTACTGTCCAAAATGCCGGCTATGCACGGCTTTTTGGACAGACCCATTTTTTTATAGCTTTTAAAAGAGAGAAAGCAAAATTAGGTGAAAAGCAATATACCATTAACTTGAATATTCAGATTATTCGTGCTACAATATAATCAATACGAATCCTGAAGTGTTTGTTTTTTAGTTGTTAATCTATGTTTTGACCGAACATTAAATGAATGGGAGCCTTTATTTCACTTACGGCAAACATGCCCCCCTAACCGTAGCGGGACGTTTAATGTAGTGAAGCGGGCACCCACCTGCTAGAGAGCGGGTTCAAAACTTTAACAATATAACGGCATATTCGGGATTCGTTCTTTCTATGTCTAGTTATCTTTTTCGAAATTTATAACTTCTTTTAAAATAATCTAGAAAAGCGTTTTCATTTTATGTATACTTGTATAGACAACTAGTCCAAAGATTAAAGGGGGATTATTCAATGTTAGCTTTTTTACAGAAAATTGGTAAATCATTAATGTTTCCAATTGCCACCTTACCAGCAGCAGCATTGCTCGTTCGTTTTGGGCAAGAGGATATGCTGAATTTACCTATTATTGCAGCAGCTGGTGACGGTATTTTAGGCAATCTACCACTTATATTTGCTATCGGGATTGCGATGGGGTTAGCCTTTGATACGAGCGGAGGAGCTGCGCTTGCAGGTGCAATCGCCTATCTAGTATTAACTAGTGGCTTAAAAGCATACGATGAAGCGATTAATATGAGTGTGTTTGGCGGTATTATTTCAGGTATTATTGCAGGGTTATTATACAATAAGTTTTATAACGTGAAATTTCCAGAATGGTTATCCTTCTTTGGTGGTAGGCGCTTCGTACCGATTATTACATCGATTACAATGACCGTATTAGTATTTGTTTTCGGTGTCATTTGGCCACCTATTCAATCCGTAATTGATAGTGGGGCAGGATGGATTTTAGGTGCAGGTGGTTTAGGTGTAGGCTTATATGGCTTCTTTAACCGTTTATTAATTCCAGTCGGTCTTCACCACGTTATGAATACGATTGTTTGGTTCGATTTCGGCTCATTTACGAATGCAGCTGGGAATGTTGTGAAAGGTGATATTAACCGTTTCTTAGCTGGAGACCCAACAGCAGGAACGTTTTTAGCAGGCTTTTTCCCGATTATGATGTTCGGTTTGCCAGCGGCATGTTTAGCAATGTATTTTGCCGCGAAAAAGGAAAAGCGTGCTGCGGTAGGTGGGATGTTCCTATCCATCGCTTTAACCGCATTTTTAACTGGGGTAACAGAGCCAATTGAATTTACTTTTATGTTCTTATCACCAGTATTATACTTTGTGCATGCTGTATTAACGGGTGTATCATTATATATTACAGAAGCACTAGGTGTATTACACGGCTTTGGTTTCTCGGCGGGTTTAAGTGACTATTTACTAAATTTTGGTATAGCGACGAGGCCAGCATTAATTATTTTAATAGGCTTAGTATTCGGTGCAATTTACTTCATTGTATTCTACTTCTTAATTAAAATATTGGATTTAAAAACACCTGGACGTGAGGATGATGAGGAAGAGGCAGAGCTTGTAGGTTCAGCAGATGAAGTGTTAGATACAAAAGCTTTTTATATGATTGAAGGGCTTGGCGGTCCAGCGAATATAAGTGAAGTTGATTATTGTGCAACACGTTTACGTATGTCATTAAAGGATGTGACAGCAATCGATGAAGCCTTATTAAAACGCTACGGAGCAAGAGGCGTTATGCGCATGAGCAAAACAGCAGCACAAGTTGTAATCGGACCATCCGTTGAGTTTTTAGGTGATGCGATGAAAACGAGATTAAAGCAAGGGCATCCACCATTAAAAAATGAAGCTATCATGCCAAATGAAGAGCAGCAAAAGCCAGCAGTAAATGCCGTAATGGATGTAGCGATGCCTGCAACAGGTGAGCTATTACCATTAACAGCTGTGCCCGACCAAGTATTCGGAACAGGTATGATGGGACCGGGCTTTGCGGTAAACCCTACTGATGGCATATTCGTTTCACCGGTAGATGGTGAGGTTGCAATGATATTCCCAACGCAGCATGCGATTGGCTTACTAACGGCAGACGGTACAGAAATTTTAATTCATGTAGGTTTAGACACTGTAAAATTAAATGGCGAAGGCTTTGAAACATTCGTTAAGCAAGGTCAAACGGTGAAAAAAGGTGACCCGCTATTGAAAGTTGATTTACCTTTAGTCAGCGCAGCAGCACCATCAATTGTCACTCCTGTCGTATTTACTAATTTACAAGGTAAGGAAATTAAAGTGAAAGAAAGCGGCAAACTACAAAGTGGAGAAGCAATTCATATTGAAATTAATTAAGGACTGATAGTTATGACGAAGCCACTCATTTTAGAAAATGTTACAGTTGTGAATCATGATTGTTTAACAGAGCATTGTAGTGTGAAAATTGAAGGAACACAAATTGCGGCTATAACAAAAACGAATGAAAATGCTATAGGAATAGATTGTACAGGATATTATTGCTTACCTGGCTTTATTGATATGCATATTCATGGGGCGAATGGTGTTGATACGATGGATGCGACAATTACGTCGCTCCATCAATTTGCTACTGCACTTGTAGCAGAGGGAACAACAAGTTTTTTAGCGACGACGATGACGCAAAGTGAAGCGATAATTGAAGCAGCATTGCAAAATGTAGCGAGGTTCCAGCAAGGAATGGGGGAAGCCAATTTATTAGGCATTCATTTAGAGGGTCCCTTTATATCGCCTCATTGCGCAGGTGCACAGCCAATTGAGTATATACAATTGCCTTCAATTGAGAAATATCGACGTTGGCATGAATTAAGTGGCAACGCAATTAAACAAATGACTATTGCGCCAGAACAAGGAATGGAGCTTGTCAACTATGCACAGCAGTTAGGGGTTGTCGTTTCAATTGGTCACTCTAATGCTACAGCAAGGGAAACAAAAGAAGCTATTGCACAGGGCGTCACACAAGGAACGCATTTGTATAATCAAATGAGGGCAATGCATCATAGAGAGCCAGGCGTTGTAGGGACTGTTTTATTAGAAAAGGATGTATATGTCGAAATGATTGTTGACTTTATTCATATACATCCAGAAATGGTTGATTTAGCATACCGTTTGAAAGGTTCAGAAAAAATCATTTTAATTACAGATGCGATGCGGGCAAAAGGGTTGGCTTATGGAGAATATGATTTAGGCGGGCAGGAAGTCCATGTGACAAAATCGGGGGCTCATTTAGCAAACGGTGCACTTGCCGGTAGCGTTTTGAAAATGAATGATGCACTTCGGAATATGCAGCAGGCAACCGGTGCATCTTGGCAGGAACTTGCTCAAATGTCTTCATTCAACGCCGCAAAACAGCTAGGTTTATCACAAAAAGGCTATATTGATGCTGGAAAAGATGCGGATTTAGTAATTATCGATGAAAATTTCCAAGTACAATATACGATTGTTAATGGTCAAATCGTTTACTCTGCATCAACAGACAGACATTAAACTTCTTTAAAAAAGTTTTATTTTAATGATAAAACACAGTAAAATAATAAATAATTACTTAGGATTGCGAGGTGAGTAAATGCATCAATATTTTAAAAATATTCAGCAATTGCTGAATAAGGTGGGGCAACAAGAAGAACAATTAAAAGAAGTTGCCGAAATGACGGCTAAGAAGATTGGAAAAGGCGGTATTATACAGCTATTCGGTGCAGGGCATTCCTTCCTGCTAGCTGAGGAACTATTTTATCGTGCTGGTGGACTCGTGCCAGTTAAAGCGATTTATATTGAGCCATTAATGCTTGCTGCAGGACCTACTACATCTTCGCGTAATGAGCGAAAAGAAGGGGTTGTGCTCGCACATCGCCATTTGTTTGATATTCGACCAGAAGATATAGTCATTATTATTTCGACTTCAGGTCGCAATGCCGCACCAATTGAAATGGCATTTGAAGCGAAGGAACGAGGGGCATTTGTTATTTCTTTGCAATCATTATGCTATACTGAACAGGAAAGCACACATAGTAGTGGCATGCGTTTAGAGCAAATTGTGGACGCCGTTTTTAATACGTCAGTGCCTATTGGAGATGGGGTTTTACAAAGCGGTGACTATCAATATGGAGCAAGCTCTACAGTTGTTGGTGCAGCATTGCTCAACGCATTCGTTAGTATGGTTATTGAACAGCTATTAGCAGTACAGCAAGAAGCACCTGTGTTTGTTAGTAATAATATTAACCAGTCTACTTCTCAAAACGATAAATACTGCAGGCAGTTTGAAAACAGAATTACATTCAATTAGGAGGAATTTATCATGGAAAAAACTTTCACAATTACAGCAGCAGAAGGATTACACGCTCGCCCATGTACATTATTAGTGCAAGGAGTTGCTCCATTTCAATCAAATGTAACAATTGCTTACAATGGTCGTGAAGCCAATTTAAAATCAATTATGGGTGTTATGGCGCTTGCTATTCCATCTGGCGGTGCTATTACGGTAAGAGCTGAAGGCGATGATGCGGCTGCAGCACTTGCAAAGGTGGAGGAAGTAATCAAAACACAAGGAATTGGTCAATGATGAGACAATTGCAAGGCATTGCGGTTTCGGAGGGCGTAGCTGTTGCAAAAGCGTATCGCTTAGCAGAGCCTGACCTATCGATTACCGAGCGAGACACGATTGAGCCATCTGCGGAAAAGCAACGCTTTCATCTAGCGGTTGCGAATGCAAAAACGCAGCTTGAGAAAATTCGTGATTATGCGATTTTGATGGTCGGTGAGGAGGAGGCAGAAATTTTTTCTGCCCACTTACTTGTGTTACAAGACCCTGATTTCCATGCGGCCATTGAAGGGGAAATCGACCAGCATGTGCAAGCAGAAAAAGCTTTGCAAAAAATAGCACAGCAATTTATCGATTTATTCAGCCAAATGGATAATGAATATATGCGTCAGCGTGCAGCAGATATTGAGGATGTAGCGCGCCGTATTTTAGCCTCTTTACTTGGTAAAGTGCTGCCTGATGTATCTCAAATTGACGAGGAAGTTGTATTAATTGCTTACGATTTATCGCCATCTGTAACAGCGCAATTAAATAAGCAATTTGTGAAGGGCTTTATTACGACAATAGGTGGACGTACATCACATACAGCGATTCTAGCAAGAACATTGCAAATTCCAGCTGTTGTAGGTGTAAAGGAAGCGGAAACAATTGCACATGGTGAGCTTGTGTTGTTGGACGGTGTATCTGGACAATTAACAATCAATCCATCAGAAGGCATTCGACAAGCAGCGGAGCAGCGTATGGCAGTGCAAGCACAGCGAGAAATACAGTTACAGCAATTCGCGAATAAAGAAAGCGTGACAGAAGACGGTGTGCATGTTGAGCTCGCAGCGAATATTGGTAGCGTTCAAGATGTAGAAGCCGTTTTAAAAGTAGGTGCTGACGGTGTCGGTTTATTCCGTACAGAGTTTTTATATATGGATAGCACTTCATTACCTACAGAGGAGCAACAGTTTGAACTCTATAAAGCAGTACTTGAAAAAATGAATAATAAGCCAGTCGTTGTGCGTACACTTGATATAGGTGGTGACAAGCATTTAGAATATTGGCAGTTACCGAAAGAGGAAAATCCTTTTTTAGGTCAGCGTGCTATTCGGCTTTCTTTAGCAAATGAAGACATATTCGTTACACAGCTTCGCGCATTATTACGCGCAAGCAAATACGGTAATTTGAAAATTATGTTCCCAATGATTGCAACAATTCAGGAGCTACGTCAGGCGAAAAGTATTTTACAAATACAGCATGATGCTTTAGTAAATGAAGGTGTAACTATCGGTGAATATGAAATAGGCATTATGATTGAAGTGCCGTCAGCAGCAATTTTTGCAGATGTTTTAGCACGTGAGGTTGATTTCTTCTCAATCGGTACAAACGATTTAATTCAGTATACATTTGCAGCCGACCGCATGAATGAGTCGATTGCTTATTTATATGAGCCATTCCATCCAGCAATTATTCGCTTAATTGCGCAAGTGGCTTCAAGTGCTCGTAAGCATGGTATTTGGACCGGAATGTGCGGTGAAATGGCTGGCGAACCACTTGCATTACCTGTACTTTTAGCATTAGGATTGGATGAATTATCGATGAGTGCAAGCGCCGTATTACCTGCGCGGGAAAATTTATTGAAGTTAAATAAACAAGCTTTACAACAGCAAGCAGATAAACTTTTGGCATGCGAATCAGCTGAGCAAATCAAAGACTGGGCTAATCGAGTGTACAATCATTAAGGGGGAAAATATTTATGGCAATACAATTGAAATCTTTTGAAAATATCGATGAGCTTTATGACTTTGCCGCACAATTTTTACAGCAAAAAGTAAAGGATGGTGCAAAGACATTTGGTTTAGCTACTGGTGGAACGATGCAACCCCTCTATAAAAATTTACGTCAAAGCGATGTAGACTTTTCAAATTGTACGAGCTTTAATTTAGATGAATATATTGGCTTGCCTGACACGCATCCAGAAAGTTACTTTACATACATGCAAAAGGAGCTTTTTGAGCAAAAGCCATTTAAAAAAAGCTATCTTCCTAATGGTTTAGCGGAGGATATAGAGCGAGAAGTACAGCATTACAATGATTTACTTGAACAGCACCCAATTGATGTTCAGCTTTTAGGAGTAGGGGAAAATGGACATATCGGCTTCAATGAGCCTGGCACATCATTTTCTAAAAAAACGCATGCTGTTACATTAACTGAATCAACACGTCAGGCAAATGCCCGCTATTTCAATTCGATTGATGAAGTACCTGTAAAAGCAATTACGATGGGAATTGCTAATATTTTGCAATCAAAAGAAGTGCTACTAATTGCTGTTGGAGAGAAAAAGCGAGCAGCTTTGGAATCTTTATTCCAAGACGCACAAACTGTAGATTCACCAGTTACAGCATTACAGCAACATGCGAATGTATTAGTATTAACAGACTTAAATATTTCACTTGCCTAATTGCGATTTTTTGTATATATTTTTCAAGTATAATAAAGAGGCTGTCTGAAAAGTAGGCTAACATGCCATTTTTCAGACAGCCATTGCTATTTTTGAGGTAGAAAAGTGAGAATGATTTTTGAAAGGTTAAAAACACGGACTTGAAAGTCTTTCCGCTAAAATTTAAAATAAAAAAGTATAACTAATTTTTTGGATGAATGGAAGGAATCTAGATTTTTGACCAGTTTGTATACATTTTTATCAAAGTACTAGTAATTCAATAAAAGGTGGCTTTATCAGCGTGAGAAACACTCTATAAAAATGTAAGAAATGCACTTGTGTAAATCTTTTTGGTAGCCATGCAAAATAATTTTGAAAGATGGAGAGAGAATTTATGTTACATCAATTTTCGCGCAATGAGCTTGCAATAGGAAGTGAAGGATTAGCGCTTTTAAAAAATACGACAGTTGCTATTTTAGGGGTAGGTGGCGTAGGTTCCTTTGCAGCCGAAGCGTGCGCACGTAGTGGTATCGGACGTATTATTTTAGTGGATAAGGACAATGTGGATATTACAAATGTTAATCGTCAATTAGTTGCTTATTTATCAACCGTCGGTAAATCCAAATCAGCAGTGATGAAGGAGCGCATTGTAGATATAAACCCTGAATGTGAAGTTATCGATATGCATATGTTTTATACCGAAGAAACATATGAGCAATTTTTTGCACAGGGCATCGACTATGTAATTGATGCAAGTGATACAGTTATGTATAAAATTCATTTAATGAAGGAATGCCTAAAACGTAATATTCCGATTATTTCAAGCATGGGTGCAGCTAATAAAATGGACCCTACACGTTTCCAAATCGCGGATATTTCAAAAACGCATACAGATCCTCTAGCAAAGATTATTCGTACGAAGCTACGCAAAGAGGGCATTAAAAAAGGCGTTATGGTCGTCTTTTCAGACGAATCCCCTGTCGTTGTGCGTGAAGACGTTGTACAGCATGTAGGTAAGCCTGATGCTACAATCCGCAAAGCAAAAATGCCACCGGCTTCCAATGCTTTCGTACCATCTGTAGCAGGTTTAATCGCAGCGAGCTGGGTTGTCAATACAATTGTTAAGGATATTCATATTGCTCGTGTGAATGATTAATAGTTATAAAATTAAATGGTTGTCAGAAAATGCTGCACTCGCATGTTTTTCTGACAACCATTTACTGTTTTTTAACTTCTTTTAACCCGTTGCTGAAGAGAAACTCAGCCTATGAAGATTGCGTAGTAAGATGATGACTGAATGACCCGCATAAAACCTCCGGCGGTTATCAAAGAAAGGTTTGCATGATGCGGGTCAATTAACCGTTGGTGATTTCAAGTTAACTCGAAGGAATCGGAATATAGTTAGCTGTGACATAATTGCTTAAATGTCTATAATTATTAATTACCCTCGTGACTTGCTATTAATATTTTGCTACTATTAAAAATAGTCAGAAAAATAGTTTTGGAGGGAAGAAAAATGAATGATTTATATGAGCTTTTAGAACAGTATTTTGAGGAAATGGTCGAAATTCGTAGATATTTACATGAAAATCCAGAGCTATCTCATGAGGAAGTAGAAACACCAAAGTATATAGCTGAGTACCATCGTGCATTAGGACATGACGTAAGAGAATTTGTTGGCGGGCGGGGTGTCGTGGCAAAATTACATGGTACAAAACCCGGGAAAACTGTAGCACTACGCGCGGATTTCGATGCTTTGGCTATTCAGGAACAAAATACATTTTCCTATAAGTCCAAAATCGATGGGAAAATGCACGCATGTGGCCATGATGGACATACCGCAACCTTAATGGTTTTAGCGAAAGCGTTAAATAAAATGCGTGAGCATATTGCAGGGACAATTGTCTTTATTCATCAATTTGGTGAAGAGGTGACTCCGGGTGGGGCGTTGCCAATGATTGAGGATGGCTGTTTAGATGGTGTAGATGTTATTTATGGCACACATTTATCTGCTGGCGTTCCTTTAGGGGCTATTTCAGTAAAGGAAGGACCTTTGATGGCTGCTGCGGATGGATTTGAAATTACTATTCATGGAAAGGGAGGGCACGGTGCATCCCCTCATGATACGAAGGATGCTGTAATGATTGGCTCGCAGTTCGTTGTGTCAGCACAGCAAGTAGTCGGTCGACGTGTTAATCCTGTTCGACCAGCCGTCGTGTCTGTATGTCATTTTGAAGCTGTAAATCCATTCAATGTAATCGCAGACTCGGCTGTTTTAAAAGGAACTGTTCGAACATTTGATGCCAACGTACGCGACCAAATTGAAAAAGAGCTTGAAGAAGTATTGAAATCAGCTTGTTTACTTTACGGGGCTGATTACACGTATAACTATAGTCGAGGCTACGCTCCTGTTATAAACGATGCGGAAACGACGCGTCGCTTTATGGAAGAAGTAACAAAAGTGCCGAAAGTAGAGGAGCTTGTCGTAGCTGATTTAGCAATGGGCGCAGAAGACTTTGCTTATTATTTAGAAAAAGTGCCTGGTACATTTTATTTCACAGGAGCGAAAAATCCAGAATGGGAAATCGCTTACCCCCACCATCATCCCAAATTCGATATTGATGAAAGAGCGTTATTAATTGCTGCTAACACGCTTGGGCATGCAACATTATCTTATTTACAGCAGTCATAAATTACTGAAAAAGTGAAGCCAACTTTGGCTTCACTTTTTTATGTAATTAGGTCAAAAGAATAACTCGCTCATAAAACAAAATAATTCTAGTGAAAGACCATATTTCGCTCTTTCGGTAGAGCAGTCACATGACCAACAAGCCTTTCTATGATAAAATTTGTCTATTCGAAATGAACAGTGAGTTGATAATGATGGAAAGTCAAAAATATGCAATAGTGGATTTGGAAACGACAGGTCATTCGTATATAAATGGTGATCGCATTATTCAAATTGCCATTGTTATTATGAAGGAGTGGCATATTGAAAAGACATTTACAACTTTTATAAATCCACAGCAGCCAATTCCTTTATTTATTCAAGACTTAACTAATATTACAGATACGGATGTAGCGAAGGCGGGGGCATTTGAAGCATACGGCCAAACGATTTATGATTTATTACAGGATGCTATCTTTGTGGCCCACAATACGGATTTCGATTTAGCATTTTTACAGGCAGAGCTAAGTCGGGCTGGCTTCCCAACGTGGCGAGGGAAAAAGCTGGACACTGTAGAGCTTTCTAAAATCGTTTTTCCGACTGCATTAAGCTATAAATTAGGTGACCTAGCTCAGGAGTTAAATATTCCACTAAAGCAAGCGCATCGTGCTGATGATGATGCGAAGGCGACGGCAAAATTGCTAAAAGCTTGCTGGAACAAGCTATTATCATTGCCGCAAACAACAATTGAACAGCTACATAAACGCTCGTTTCGGTTGAAATCTGATATTTCACATCTATTATTTGCAGCACTTCATATAAAGCGTAGCAAAGTGGTGGCAGAGGAAGGTTATCTTTATGCTTACGAGCTAGCTATTAAGCGACCACCTATGAATAAACAAAAAACAGCAGCAGAAAATGAATATCCAAAAACACGTAAAGAGAAGCTTGCCTTACTTCAAAAAGCACTTCCATCCTTCGAGGAGCGACCACAGCAATTTCAAATGATGGATATTGTTTGGCATAGCTTACAAGACCAACAAGAAACAATAATTGAAGCATCTACAGGCATCGGCAAAACCTTATCCTATTTGTTGCCGTCTTTTTACTATGCAAAGCAAAGTGGAAGAAAAATAGGCATTAGCACATATACATCTAATTTGCTAGAGCAATTAGTATATGAGGAGTTTGTTAAGCTAGAGCAAATAACTGGTGAGCGTGTGCATATTGCTTTATTAAAAGGGATGCAAAATTATATTGATATTGGACGCTTTGCTCAAATTTTAAAAGTAGATGATGAATCATATGATGAGGCTTTGGCGATTGCACAAGTCATTACATGGTTAGCAAAAACCGAAACAGGTGATTTAAGCGAGTTGAATATGTCAGGTGGCGGACAGCTCTTTTTAGAAAAAATCCGCAAATTACAGTGGACGGCGGCGCAGCAATTTGATTTTTACAGCTACGCAATTGAACAAAGCAGACATGCGGATATTATTATGACAAATCATGCGATGCTTTTAGCTGATTTAGTGCGCCAAGAGCAATTATTCGATACGATTGGCGGATGGATTATTGATGAAGCGCATCAATTTATTCAAGCAGCCGTGCAGCAGGATGAGAAAATCTTCTCCTATACTGCATGGAAATATATATTTGGACAAATTGGTTTGCCAGGGGAAGGGCAGCTTTTTGATAAACTGCAGCAAGTCGCTTTAATAACAGGGCGTGTACCAAAACGACTATTCAAGCAGGCAGAGCAAAGCTTTCATCGCTTAGTTGTCATGTTTGATGATGTGATGCAAGCCTTTACCTCACAGCTACAGCGCATAATACGCCAAGCTCACCGACAGGAGATGAAGCAAAGCGTAATGCTGTCAGAGCTCTCCATCGATGTACAGCACTGTGCACAAGTATCAAATTTAATGCAAAATTGGATTGATAGTGCGGAGCATATTTTACAGATGTTTTACGAGCATCGTGAGGAGATTACGCGCACAGAGCAATATATTTTAGACGAATGGCAATATTGGATACACGAATTTAAAATCAAGGTCGCAGAATGGGACGAGTTATTTGTCATGAGGCAGGCGGATTATTTTGCATGGTTTGAGTTGGACCGACGCAGCATACCGGGCAGCATTCAATTATTGAAGAAGCCGCTCCATGTTACATCTAGCATCGAGCAATTATTTGCATCTATCCGAGAACGAGCAGCAATTATTTGGACATCAGGTACTTTAACAGTGCCAAATAATGAGCGCTTTATAGCAGACCAGCTTGGCATTACGCAAGATGTCCCGATTCATCAATTACAAGCAGCCTCAAGCTATTATCAAGGGGCACGCTGCTTTATCGTCACAGATATGCCAGATATTCAAACTGTGTCACAGCATGAATATATTGAGGAAATGGCTTATGCGATAACGAGGATTGTGCGCACAACTGAGGGACGCTGCTTCGTGCTGTTTACTTCTCAGGATATGCTGCGAAAAACAGTACTGTTAATTCAAGAAAGCAAATTGTTAGATGATTATATGCTATTTGCGCAAGGGATTACTGCGGGGAGTCGCATGCGTTTATTAAAATCATTCCAAAAGTTTAGTCATTCCGTTTTATTTGGTACAAATAGTTTTTGGGAAGGGGTCGATGTGCCGGGGGATGGGCTAGCTGCGGTCATCGTTGTACGCCTACCATTTTCCGCCCCAAATGAGCCAGCCTTTAAAGCGAAATCTCAAATGCTGCAAGCGAAAGGGCATAATGCTTTTACACAGCTAGCTTTACCTGAGGCGGTGTTACGATTTAAGCAGGGCTTTGGGCGTTTAATCAGGTCCTCACAGGATAGTGGTGCATTTATTATTTTAGACCGTCGAATTGACGCTAAATCATATGGGAAGGAATTTCTTTCAGCATTGCCACCGATTTCTATTCAAAAACTATCTCTCGAACATATGGTACAAGCGCTTGGAAATTGGTATAATAACAGACATGAGTAAAGAAAGCAGGTTGACAATAATGGAAAGTAAAGTCGAAGTATTATCAGTTGTGAAAATAAACTACCAATCTGATCTATATAAAATTGTCGACACGCTAAATCGAACATTAAAAGAGCAAAATTTAATGTTTGGTTTAGCGCTCGACCCTGAAGATCAAGAGAAAGCAGTTTTCACAATTTATCGCACTTAAGGTGATTCAATGAAAAAGTGGATAATTTTTAGTACAGTCTTTCTCGTCTCTTTGTCACTTGTTATCTCCATTTTAGTACTCTGGAAAGCCAATGCGCCATTTAATAAAATGGAGAAGCAGGCTGAGCAATTAGCGCTCGTCACAAAATCGCTCGCGATTGTTTCGGAATCTTATGCCTATAATGGGAATAAGCCGTATATTACTGTGTTCGGGGTAGACGAATATGGTAAGGAAAAAGCAATTTTTGTTCCAATCACTTTAGAAGAAGATGCGATTCAGGAAGTGTTTTTGCAGGACGGAATTACGAAAGAACAAGCGCTGGCAGTGTTGCATGATGAGGCGACAGTAAAAAAGATACTTCATACAAAATTAGGCTTTGAAGAGCAAGGTGCTGTGTGGGAAATTACATATTTGAACAATACAGATCAGCTCAATTATGTGTATATTTTGTTTGAAGACGGTCAATGGTGGAAACGTATTTTGAACTTGTAGAGGAGTAGATTTCATTTGAAACAACTGTTAGCAAACCGTGTAAAAACTTTAACGCCATCCTCGACTCTTGCAATTACTGCAAAGGCGAAGGAATTGAAGGAACAAGGTATTGATGTTATCGGATTAGGCGCGGGTGAGCCTGATTTTAATACGCCACAAAATATTTTAGATGCAGCAGCGAAATCAATGCAGCAAGGCTTAACAAAATATACGCCAGCAGGTGGCTTACCAGCATTAAAGCAAGCAATAATTACGAAGCTACAGCGCGATAATGCGCTCACTTATAAGGCAAACGAAATTATTGTCGGTGTTGGGGCGAAGCATGTGCTTTACACATTGTTCCAAGTTATTTTAAATGAAGGTGATGAGGTCATCATTCCAATCCCGTACTGGGTATCCTATCCCGAGCAAGTGAAGCTAGCAGGTGGAGTACCAGTATACATCGAGGGAACAAGCGAGCAGCAATATAAAATAACAGCACAGCAATTGGCTGCTGCCATTACAGAAAAAACGAAAGCTGTTATTATTAACTCGCCATCTAATCCTTCAGGAATGGTGTATAGCAGAGAAGAGCTAGAGGCATTAGCAGAAGTCGCTGAAAAGCATGATATTTTAATCGTCTCAGATGAAATTTATGAAAAGCTTTTATACAATGGAAATAAGCATTTTTCAATCGCACAAATTTCACCAGCGATTAAAGCGCGCACAATTGTTATTAATGGCTTAGCAAAATCGCATTCGATGACAGGCTGGCGCATCGGCTATGCAGCGGGTGATGCAGAAATTATTAATGCGATGACAGACTTAGCATCTCACTCTACTTCAAATGCTACGACGACTGCCCAATATGCAGCAATCGAAGCTTACAATGGTCCACAAGACGCTGTAGAAGAAATGCGACATGCATTTGCATCGCGCTTGGAAAAAATTTATCCGCAAATTGCGGCGATTCCGGGCTTTAAATTATTAAAGCCAGAAGGAGCTTTTTACTTACTACCAGATGTAGCCGAAGCAATGGAGAAAACAGGTTATGATAATGTCGATGCATTTGCGGAAAGTCTATTAACAGAGGCAAATGTAGCTGTAATACCGGGCTCAGGCTTCGGTACAAATACGACAATTCGTTTATCCTATGCCCTTTCTTATGAATTATTAGAAGAGGCGGTTCGTCGTATAGACAAATTTGTAAAATCAAAATGGCAATAAGCATTGCTTTTTGTAGTTGGAGGATATTATGAAGAAAATTATGATTAAAGATATGCCACAGCATATCGGGGAGACAGTTAAATTAGGCGCATGGCTTGCAAATAAGCGTTCAAGCGGCAAAATTGCCTTTTTACAATTACGTGATGGCACAGGCTTCGTTCAAGGTGTTGTCGTAAAGGAAGAAGTTGGCGAGGAGCTGTTCGCAAAGGCAAAAGGCTTAACGCAAGAAACATCTATGTACATTATCGGTGAAGTGAAGGCCGATGAGCGTTCAACGTTTGGCTGTGAAATGAATGTAACGGGCATTGAAGTACTTCATGAGGCAGTTGATTTCCCAATTACGCCAAAAGAGCATGGTACAGAATTTTTAATGGATAATCGTCATTTATGGCTACGTTCACGCAGACAACATGCGATTATGAATATTCGTAACGAAGTGATTCGTTCGACTTACGAGTTTTTCAATAATAACGGTTTTACGAAAATGGACCCACCTATTTTAACTGGCTCTGCACCAGAAGGAACATCCGAACTATTCGCTACGAAATATTTTGATGAAGATGCCTATCTTTCACAATCAGGTCAGCTCTATATGGAGGCTGCAGCAATGGCATTAGGACGCGTATTTTCATTCGGTCCGACATTCCGAGCTGAAAAATCAAAAACGCGTCGTCATTTAATTGAGTTTTGGATGATTGAGCCGGAGATGGCATTCGTTGAGCATGACGAAAGCTTGGAGGTTCAGGAGCAGTATGTTGAGCATATCGTCCAATCTGTATTAGCAAATTGTAAGCTTGATTTAGAGCGCTTAGGTCGTGATACATCGAAGCTTGAAACTATTAAAGCACCATTCCCGCGTATTTCATACGATGATGCAATTAAATTTTTACATGAGCAAGGCTTTGATGATATTGAGTGGGGCGATGATTTCGGTGCACCGCACGAAACAGCAATTGCTAACCATTACGATAAGCCTGTATTTATTACATGCTATCCGACGGGCATTAAGCCATTCTATATGCAGCCACACCCAGAGCGTGACGATGTCGTGCTTTGCGCAGACTTAATTGCACCAGAGGGCTACGGTGAAATTATCGGTGGTTCTGAGCGTATTTATGATTATGAATTATTAAAATCTCGCCTTGAAGAGCATGACTTAGATATGGCTGCATACGCTTGGTATTTAGAATTATGTAAATACGGTGCAGTACCGCACTCAGGCTTTGGCTTAGGCTTAGAGCGTACAGTTGCTTGGATTTCGGGAACAGAGCATATTCGTGAGACAATTCCATTCCCACGTTTATTAAACCGTTTATATCCTTAATAAGGTCCGTCTGAAAAGCAGTGCTTGGCATGCTTGTTGGACGCATCTTCATAAATGAATAAGTAAAATTTGATTTTGGGCTGCTTGAAAGTAAACTTTACTTTCTCGACAGCCTTCTCTTATGAATAAGCTAGGAAAGGATTCATACCAATTATGACAAGCAATGAGCAACTTCGCATTTGGGTAGGACAAAAAAATATCACAATCCCACAGCTATTTTTTCAACATTATAAAGAGCTTCATATTCGTGATGATGATGCTATGTTGCTTCTCCATTTGCTAGCATTTTACGAAGAAGGTAATGACTTTCCAACACCAGATGATTTGATGGCAAGAACCTTCTTTGCTGCAAATGAAATTTCAATTAAAATACAGCGATTTTTGCAAAAAGGTTTTATCGAAATTACACATGATGTTGATTCAGATGGGAAGATTTATGAAAAATATTCTTTGTATCCATTGTGGAAACGTATCATCACACTATTAGAAGCAAAAACAATTACTACAAATAACGAGCAGCAGAAAAAAGAGGAAGGGGCTATTTTTTCGGTGTTTGAGCAGGAATTTGGTCGTCTGTTATCACCGATGGAGCTTGAAAACATTAATGCATGGCTAGATGTGGATAAGCACTCCCCTGAGTTAATACGGGCTGCATTGAAGGAAGCTGTATTGGCAGGAAAGCTTTCGTTGCGCTATATTGACCGTATTTTATTTGAATGGAAAAAGAAAAATTTTACGACAGTGAAGCAAGTGGAGCAACATGCGGAGCAATTCCGTAAACGCACAATTACCCAGCCACAAGCGCAGGCTGAAAAAAAACCGAAGCGAGCATTTTATAATTGGCTTGAAGAGAATGAATAAGGGGGCGGCGAGATGCTAACGAAAAAGCAGTGGATGCATTTTTTAGACGAGATGGATAAAATGTTTCCAGATGCGCATTGTGAGCTCGTGCATGACAATCCTTTTGAGCTAACAATTGCGACACTATTATCCGCACAGTGTACAGATGTGCTTGTTAATAAAGTGACAAAAGATTTATTTCAAAAATATAAAACACCAGAAGACTATTTAGCTGTATCTATTGAGGAATTACAAAATGATATACGCTCCATTGGACTGTATCGTAATAAAGCTAAAAACATTCAATTATTATGTCAGCGTCTACTTACAGAATATGGTGGTGAAGTGCCTGCTAGTCGCGAGGAGCTTGTCACATTACCAGGTGTTGGGCGCAAAACTGCGAATGTTGTATTATCGGTAGCCTTTGATATACCGGCAATGGCAGTCGATACACATGTCGAGCGGATTACAAAGCGTCTAGGTCTTTGTCGCTGGAAAGATAATGTGCTTGAAGTAGAGCAAACAATTATGAAGAAAACGCCGATTGAAAGATGGTCAAAAGCACATCATCAAATGATTTTCTTTGGGCGCTATCATTGCAAGGCACAAAACCCTAGCTGCCACACATGCCCTTTATTAGATGATTGCAGGGAAGGGCAAAAGCGTCTAAAGAAAGGGCTTGTTAAACAATGATTGCTGTCAATAAACAACTAATTTCACAGCAGGCTGTTGACGAGTGGTATGTGAATTGGAACGCGCTGCGTGAACAAATACACGCTGCCCATGAAGCGAGAAATGGGCAAGCAGAGCCCTTTATGCATCAGGGGATTGAGCACTTTTTGCAATTTTTAATGATTGCTTCAGAGGTGGAGGGCTACGACACGCAAGCAAGCTATGAGCTACTGCCGTTAAACGGAGGGGAGCGCTTAGCTTTTATTAGAGCTAACCCAGCCCAATATGCAAGCTACCGTCAGTTAGACGAGCTTTATAAGGAAACAAAAAAGCGTTGTGCAAGATTGCGACTGCAAATTTAGGGGGGCAATCAATGTGATTTTCACTTCATCGAGGGATTATATCAAAAATCGAGCTTCTCTTCAGTGTAGTGAAAAATTCGCTTTACATTTATCCCGTATTAACAGGCTGTAAGACCCCCACTTCAAAACAGCAGGTAAAACCAAGATGTTGAAGTGGGGGATCAAACAGCCTGTAAAAACCCGACTGGTGAAACTACCAATCAGTGGGGGATGTACGAAAACCCCCACTGATTGAAGGTTCACTTTATTTTAAATTTGAAAGCAAGCCGATAAGCCTAACATTTTCTCCTCTATTTATTTAGTTATTTCTTTGATGAAACATCATTAAAAGCGTCCTAAAAGCAGGTCATGCACTGCTTTTAGGACGCTCTCATTCGTTTTGTTGTTTTAACAATTCGCAACGAATAGTCAGTATGCAATGGCTCTGAAGGTGCGGCAACCATTATGAGCCGAGCGCTATTCATTAAATGATAGGCCTGAAAGTTAAGGGGGACTACTACTTTCGAGCTTGGTGCAACAATTATTTGCTGCAATTCAAAAGCTTCATATTCGGAAATCAGCTTTAAATGTGCCTTTAATTCGAAATCATATTGATTTTCTATCGTTAAAAAATACTCATCCTTACGATTTAGCAATTCAGCTTCCTTTATTAAGTTAGAATCTTCATACATTTGCATGATGACAGAAGTTTCATTTTTTAAATCCTCTATTTTTTGCGCTGTCATATAAGAGCTTGAAATTGTAGCTGTTTCTGAATGCTCGTTATTCACTTTTACAGAAAGAAAATTTCTGGATACACTGTGTATCATATATTTCCATAGGGTCCTGCACGCTGTGATTAAGCACTTTTTCCCCTAATATATAGAGAATATGCTCACCTTGTGGTAGATTTGTTATAGTGAACGGTACCTTTTTACCTCCTTCTTTCGGTATATTAATCATATGATAGGGAGCAATAGACTCATTTATTTCTATATTTACAGGTGTAGCATCATTTTCTAAAAAGGCATAAACAGCAAGTTGATTTTCTTTTGTTGTTGAATATTTATACCAAATAAAGCCTTCTAAAGTACCTTTTTCATCTGTTTGAAATGAATTTAAATCCCTGTCAATAATATATTCAGGATTTAGGTGAATTTCAGTTGTTCGACTTTCAGTTGTTTTTTTTACAGTATGTTGACTTGACTTTTCATGATATGTATTTGAGTCCCTCATAGAAGCCCCTCCCTCTCATTAGTTAAACGGAAAAAGAATAATACAAACATAATAACTATAATAACAAATAGGAAGATTAGCTTTTTTAAGTTAATAAATTTACAGTCCTTTCGGAATATATTTGTGTAACGGTATAGAGACCGCTTAAGAAATCAATTCAAGTTGGTCCCATGCACTTATTTAATATTCTAAAGTTCTACTTCCTCCATCAGTATTGTTATCGCTTATGACCCAGCCTAAATTTACAGAAGGATAACTTTTCGCTATCATTGTATCCCCAACTACTTCGGTATTTCCAAATGTTTGTACTAAAACACTAAATGGTAATCTTAATTTCCCGTTTATAACAGATGTATAATGTAATCCATACTATGTCATTTCATCTTGGTTCAAAAATATACCCCCTTGACCAAAAGCTACTGTCCCAAGGGTATATGTTGAAATTTCATTTGGGTTTGTTAAATCAAAGGTTATTTTCAATTATAAACTATTTTATATTAATTATGCCTTATTCAAGGAAAAGCTTAAGTAGAATATGTTTGAAAACTCGATTTAGATTCACAGCTTTATATTTTGAATATTTTCATTTATAATTAGTCTATACCACTATACCTGTAAAATGGATTTGTGTTATACAAACAAAGTTAGGGGGGAGAAAATTGTTAGATAAAAATTCATATATACCGATTTATATACAAATCGAGGAGATTATTAAACAACGAATACTTGCAGAGGAATATAAAATTGGTGATGCCATCCCATCTGAAAGAGAGCTTTCGGTACAATTTGATGTGAGTAGAATGACAGTTAGGCAATCCATTACAAACTTAGTAAATGACGGTCTACTTTACCGTGAAAAAGGTAGGGGCACTTTTGTAGCAAATCCGAAATTAGAGCAGCCTCTACAAGGGCTAACTAGCTTTACGGAGGATATGCGAGCAAGAAATATGGTTCCGAGTAGCAAGGTAGTACGTTTCGAAAAAATTATCCCATCAGTTGAAGTAGCAAAAGATTTGCAGCTAGAGCTAGGAGAGGAAGTGTTTTTCGTTATACGTATTCGTAATGCAGACGGAATACCTATGGCAATCGAACGGACGTACATTCCAGTAAAAATTTATCCTATGCTAGATGCAAGTAAATTAGAAGGCTCTTTGTACACATTAATTGAAACCGCTTTCCAACAAAGAATCGGCAATGCGATTCAACAAATGGAAGCCGCAATCGTATCAAAAGAGGATAGTAAATTTTTGCAAATAAATCAAGCTGCACCTGTTCTTATTATAAAGCGCACGAGCTATTTAACAAATGATACACCTTTTGAGCTTGTACGCAGTGTTTATCGAGCAGATCGTTATAAATTTATTAGCCAAATTTCAAGATAAATAATAGGGGTGAAAAAGTGGTACACATTCAAAAAGTACAAGAAAATGACTATTGGCAAATTCACCGTTTAAGAGATTATTGTTTTCCTAATAAATATACAGAAGCGCGTAAGGAAGATTTTCATTATTGGGTTCAGCATAGTACAACTTTAGGGGCATATGATGGTAATAAAGTTGTTGGTCAAGTGCTTGTTTTACCACTTAACATAACAATTTACAACAAAAACTATAAAATGGGTGGGATTGCCTTTGTTGCCTCCTACCCTGAATATCGCCAACAAGGCATTGTAAAAAAGCTTATGATTGAATCATTAAATCAAATGAAAGCTAATGGGCAAACGATTTCTGTTTTAGCGCCTTTTTCAGTATCTTTTTATCGCTATTTTGGTTGGGAGCTTTTTTTCGAAAAGTTAAATTATGTGATTCCATCCGACAAATTTCCTGCTTTAGGAAAGCAATTAGACGTAATAAAGCGCACGAGCTTTGAATGGCTTGATGAAGAATTATTTCAGCAGGTGAAAGCATTTTATAATGAAAGAGCTTCTGTAACAAATGGAGTTATGCTAAGGGATGATGCATGGTGGAATCGCTTAGCTAAAAGGCAACAAAATAGCCATTTTGCATTGTATTACAAGGATAATAAGGTGGCTGCGTATATTCGTTATGAAATAGTAAACACAACATTTTTCATTCATGATTTCATTGCCGAGGATATTTTAGCAGAGCAAGCCATTTGGCGTTACGTGACGGCACATGCTGCAAGCATCACTGAAATAAAAGGGGTAACAGCGAATCATGCTTCTTTCGGCTATTACTTTCCAGAGCCTCAATTTGAACGTGAAGTTGTGCAAGATGTGATGGTACGAATCGTTGATGTGCAGTCCTTTATGCAGCAATATAAATGGGGAATTATTACAAGAAGCTTATATGTTCGTCTGGAAGATTCGTTTTGCCCATGGAATGAGCAGTTATTTGAAATTAGTAGTGAGAGGAAAATCACAGCCCTAGAGGAAGATTCTATTGATGATAATGAAATTCTTGCATTGCCTATTAATTTATTTTCGGCGATGATGGTTGGTTATTTATCTGTTCAAGATGCAGTAATGTATGCACAGCGTTCCTTGAAACAAGAAATTATTGGGAGTTGGCAGCAGGCATTGCCAGCAGGAAAACCTGTATTCTATGAGTATTTTTAATCGCTGAATTATAATGGCACACTTCCCTAAGTGTAATTTTCAAGCTAACAATTAAATAAAACATGTGTTAAACAAAAAAATTTTCAGTTTTTTTCTGGACTATACCAGTATAAGGGATGTTAGGTTACAGCTATAAATTGCATATAGTCCAGTTTCTTTTATTATTTTTAGAAGATAGAAAATTCAAAAAACGCTATTGTGGTATATACCAATTGATGATATTCTTCTTTTAAGAAAACGATTTCAATGATGAAATAAATAAAAAATACTTATTTTAGAGAGGGAGAATTACTATGAAAAATATTATGTTAGTTTGTGTTGCAGGAATGAGTACTAGTTTACTAGTTTCGAAAATGCAGGAAGCAGCAAAAAGCCAAAATTTAGAGGTGGACATTTTTGCAATTGCAGAAGGGGAGGTTGATAAAGTATTAGGTGAAAAGTCGATAGATGTGCTTTTACTAGGACCACAAGTTCGTTATTTAAAAGGGGCATTCGAAGCTAAATATAAGGATAAAAATATTCCAATTGATGTAATCAAAATGACGGATTACGGCATGATGAATGGTGCGAATGTTTTAAAACATGCACTTACTTTAATTGGATAAGAGGTGTAGAAGATGGAACAAGAGGCTTTATTACAAGCTGTTATGGGATTAATTTTGCATAGCGGCAATGCCAAAAGTGAGTGTATGGAGGCAATTCAATTTGCAAAAACAGGAGACTTTGATGCAGCAAAAGACAAAATGATGCTAGCAAATGAAGCTATTATTGAAGCGCATCATGCACAAACAGGGTTATTACAGCAAGAGGCGCAAGGTCAAAATGTAGAGGTTTCATTATTATTAATTCATGCTCAGGATCATTTAATGAATGCCATTACATTTCGTGATTTAGCGCAAGAATTAGTAGAAGTACATGAACGGATAAAGGGGGAGTAGTTCTGCGGAAAATTATTATCTCTTTATGAAATAAGGGGAATATTTCATCGTTTCGTTTTTCGTGAATTTTCTTGTAGTTGCTGTAAAAAGGGGAAAGTGATGTTATTTAACGTCTTTCAGCAATGGTTATTGCGCCGAGTAACCGCAGGAGCACATGTTTTTTGTACCGGATTAACTTAAAAAAACCGGACTAAAGTTAGCCAAGGCGTAATTGATAAACACAAAAGGGGAGTGTATAAAAATGTTCAAATTTTTAGAGGAGAAATTTGTTCCTGTCGCATCAAGAATAGGAAATCAACGGCATCTAGTAGCAATTCGAGATGGCTTCATTGCGATTATGCCATTAATGATTGTTGGGTCATTAGCTGTTTTAGTAAATAATTTACCAATTGAGGCATACAAAGATTTTATGAATTCAGTTTTTGGAGAGGGAATTTGGACACAGTGGGGTGGTAATGTATGGGGTGCTACATTTGCCATTGTGTCGCTGCTAATTTCGTTTACAATCGCTTACAATTTGACGAAAAGCTATAGTAAAGATGCGTTAGCAGGTGGGGCGATTGGTCTTGCAAGTTATATGACATTCGCAACTTATGGAGATGGTGGTTTAACGGGTTTAACAACTGGAACAGGCGGTATCTTCTTAGCAATTATTTTAAGTCTTGTATCCGCAGAAATGTTTTCTCGTTTATCTGGCAATCCAAGATTATTAATTAAAATGCCGGCTGGTGTGCCAGATGCCGTAGCAAAATCATTTGCTTCATTATTCCCAGCGATTATTACTGTAGGTCTTTTAGCGTTAATCCGTACATTAATTTCAATCTTGTTCGATGCTCCAGACGTTATTGGTCAGTTCTATACATTAGTTCAAGAGCCATTTATGGGTCTAACGAATACGTGGGTGGCGGCACTTATTTTAGCATTTGTACCAGCATTTGTTTGGACATTCGGTATTCATGGAGCAAACATCATTGACCCATTCATGCAAACAATTAATTTAGATGCAATTGCCAAAAACGTAGAAGCGCTTGAAGCAGGTCAAGTAGCGCCGTATATTATTAACAAACCATTCTTCGATGCATTCGTTAATATGGGCGGCTCAGGTACAACAATCGCTTTAATTATTGCCATTTTCATTGTTTCACGTAAAAATAAACAATACAGCACGGTCGGTAAATTATCCGCTGCACCAGGTTTGTTCAATATTAACGAGCCACTACTCTTCGGATTACCAATCGTTTTAAATCCAATTTTATTCTTCCCGTTCATCTTAACGCCGATGGTTAACGTATCAATTGCTTATTTTGCAACTAAATGGGGTCTAGTACCAGCAGCAACAGTTGCAGCACCATGGACGACACCACCAATTATTAATGGCTGGTTAGTTACACAATCTCCTTCAGGTGCAATTCTAAGCATTGTGTTAATTGCCGTAGCTGTTCTTATCTATACACCGTTTTTACTAGCGGCAAATCGTGCAGCAGCGAAGCAAGTTGAGCAACAAAATTCATCACAATAATTAATAGTGGGGGTATGAAGATTGAGAAGGCTAGGTATTTCACTATATCCGGGTCATAGCACGCTGGAGGAAATGCAGCAATATGTACAGTTAGCTCATGACAATGGTTTTGATCGTATATTTACTTGCTTGATGTCTTTAAATAATGAGCAAGAACGCAAAAAACTTCAGCAAATTAATGCTTTTGCAAAAGGCCTAGGCTTCGATATTTCAGCCGATATTGCACCGAATGTATTTGAAGAGTTAGGCTTAACGTACAGGGATATTGCTTATTTAAAAGAACAGTATCATATAGCTGCCCTGCGACTAGATATGGGCTTTTCAGGACAAGAAGAGGCATTTATGTCGCTAGACACTAGCAATCTAAAAATAGAATTAAATATGAGTAACGGGACAAAGTATGCAGATAATATTTTGTCCTATCAGCCAAATAAAGAAAATATTATCGGCTGCCATAACTTCTATCCGAGACGTTATACAGGCTTATCACGTCAGCATTTTTTGAAGGTGTCACAGCAATTTAAAGACAATCACATTCGCACAGCCGCAATGATTTCATCGCAGCATGGCAAATTCGGTCCGTGGGAGCAAACTGAATATGGGCTACCAACCTTAGAAGAACATAGATTTTTACCAATTACCGTTCAAGCAAAAGATATGTGGAATACAGGTCTTATCGATGATTGTATTATTGGTAATATGTATGCATCGGAGGAAGAGTTACGTGCATTAGGGCAATTAAATCGCTACAAGCTAGAATTGCAGGTGGAAATATTACCTGAAACAACTGCTTTGGAGGAGAAAATTGTATTAGAGGAGCCTCATTTTAATCGCGGTGATGTTTCGGATTATGTCATACGCAGTACACAATCTCGTGTAAAATACAAGGCAGAGGATTTTCCAAAGCACAATACGGAGCCTTTAGCTTTAGGTGATATTACCATTGATAATAATCTTGATGTCCGCTATAAAGGTGAGCTACAAATCGTATTGCAAAATATAGTAAATGAAGGTTCAAGCAATATAGTAGCACGTGTAAGAGAAGAGGAGCGCTTTTTATTAAAACAAATAAAACCTTGGGCATCATTCAGTTTTACCAAGTAAAAAATCAGGAGGGGCGTCCAAAAAGTCGTGCATAACCGGCATTTTGGACGCTGTTGGTCAAAGAGCTCACTCATTAAAATAACAAAAGAGTTCTTTGGAAAAAGGGGGAACTTTGCGTTTAGCGGATTTTTCCCTCAATGAAGGTAAATAAGTGTAAACTGTATTTTCATTGCAGCGTAAGAAGTAGCCACCTTTTCGAACAGCCCGTTTCAATGATATTTCATCAAAAGAATAACTCTTTAAAATAAGCAAGGAATTTTGGGGGAATGGAATAAATAAAGAAATCAGCGACTTTTTCACTGGATTAAAGTGTATAAGGAAAAATCAAATTTGCTGGTACTTGCGAACCGAGGCTGCCTTTAAGGCTAGTTCCTCTTTTCATATGAAGGAAGGGTAAAGTGATGTATGTTTTAGCAATCGATGGAGGCGGTACAAAAACATCTGCGGTTATTTGTGATAAGATGGGGCAGATTTATGCAAAGGTAATTACAACACGTAGCAATCCAACTGCTATGAGTGCCAAGTTTTTTGAATTAACATTGCATGAATTAATGCAGCAATTGCGAAAGCAAAATGCACAAATATTTCAGAATGTGAGCAGTTGCTTCGTTGGAATAGCTGGTGTAAAGGAGTTACATGCGGAGTCTATCGTAGAAAAAATTATTCGTCAATATGTGCAACAAACAGCTTTAATTACAATCGAAAATGATGCACTAGTCGCTCTATATGCAGGCACATTTGGACAGCCAGGGATTGTACAAATTGCAGGTACAGGTGCAATTACGATGGGTTATGATGAAAATGCACAGTTGCATCGAGTGGGTGGCTGGGGCTATTTATTTGATGATAAGGGCAGTGGCTATTACATAGGTAAGAAAGCCTTGGAAGCAGTATTTCAAAGCTATGATGGGCGTATACAGAAAACCTCTTTGACAGAACAGATACTGAGGCATTTTTGCGTAGAAGATGTGGAGAAGCTAATTGCCTGCATCTATAATGCTGAGCACCCCCGAACGAATATTGCACCATTGAGTAAATATGTGATGCAAGAAGGCATGAGAGGAGACATGGTTGCGATACGCATTTTGAATGGGGTTTGTATAGATTTTTATGAGGCAATTAAAGCCTGTTTTAATAAAATGACTTGGAGCAAACAGTCCATACCAGTAGTACTAGCAGGGGGCGTTTTCACGAACCCAGACTATTTTATTAATATTATGAATGGGCTCATAGACAATGAATTAGTAATTTTTGAATTTAAAAAACCTGCCCTAGAGCCAATTGGTGGTGCTGTAGTAGGGGCGTTCAAACAGAAGGGGATTCAGCTAGATAAAGAGTTCACACAAATTTTTAATAAATATTGGAGAAAGTTTTAGAAAGCGTTTAATTGTCAATAAGCTATTTCAAAGCTTCATAGAAAAAGCTGTAGGAAGTATAGGCATCTACCTATCTTCCTTACAGCTTTTTCTTTATTCACCGTTTTGAACTTCCTCGTCATCTGTACCGGGGTCCGTTGGCTCTGTTGGGTTTGTCGGAGGAGTGACTTGCCCGTTTCCGTTTCCGTTTCCGTTATTGTTGTTGTTCCCATTATTATCTGTGCCTGTTTCAGGATTGGTTGGTTCTTCAGGCTCTGTCGGTTCATCAATTTCGCCATTGTTCCAATCCTGCCAATCATCTTCCTCAGGCTCATCTGGTAAGCCTTCAATATAAAGTGAAACGGAAGCTGACTCACTGCGTACTTCATCGGAAATAGCTGTTACAGTAAATGCATAATTATGCCCAATGACTACTGATGGGATTGCTACATAATTTGCTGATGATGAAGAAATGACAGTAGGCTCTGCGCCATCAATCGACATTGTTACTTCAAAGGAAATTGGTACAGCATTTGGATCGAAATCCTCTTCCAGTGCACCAGGTGCTTGATGCTCCCAAGTTAAATCAATTATATTGGCCAATTCGTTGTAGCTAGCCTGTAAATTAAACGGAGGGTCTAATTCAAGTTGTTCAAAGGCATCTGATACTTCTTTTGGCTCTGTACCTTTAACAAATAGCTCTGTCATACGTAAATTATCAGGTGTAAATTCGCTCGCTAACTTTAATGGTGAAGTACCGACTTCAACCGTTGCGGATACAACTGAGTTTGGCTGTTTAAAGCGAGCTGTTTCAATAGATGATGACAGCTGTGACATGATGGACTTAAATAAAGTTTGGGGTAAACGTCGTTCATCCCAAGTTGTAATTGCGTCAGAGCGTTGCTCGTAGCCGCTCCAAATAGCAATCGAATAATTTGTTGTATAGCCAGCAAACCATGAATCTGGCACAGCAGAGCTTGGCAAATTATATTTTGCAAATTCATCTGCTGAATAGTTAGTTGTTCCTGTTTTACCAGCAAGATCAAGACCTGATACATTGGCAGCAGTACCTGATGCGTTAGGCTTGTTACCGACAACATCGCGCAGCATATCTGTTACCATATAGGCTGTATAATCACTCATTGCAATGACTTCTTCTGATTTATATTCTCTTGAAGAGGAGCCATCTCGATAAACAATTTTTGTGATGGAGTGCGGTGCAGTATATACACCGTTATTACCAAATGCGGCATAAGCGCCTGCCATTGAGATAGGTGAGATATTAATACGCCCACCTCCGATAGCGTCGGATTCAACAACATAGTCAACATCAATGCCTAAACGTGAGACGAAATTTTTCGCTTTGTCTGTTCCAACTGCTTGTAAAGTTTTAACGGCAGGTATGTTACGTGATGTATAAAGCGCTTGGCGAGCCGTCATTGTTCCTAAATATTTATTATCCCAGTTGGTAATTGTTTGGTTCGTACCAGAGTATTTCATAGGCTCATCGACCAATGTTTCACCAGTTGACCATTTTAAATATTCAATAGCAGGTGCATAATCAATAATTGGCTTCATTGTTGAGCCAGGAGCACGTGTTACTAAATCATAGGCGAAATTAAAGCCTCGCTCAGCCCCATAATGACGCCCACCACCAATGGCACGAATTTCACCTGTTTTTGTATCAACGACTGCAACACCTGATTGAATTTTTTCTGTCATAAAATTAGCGTCGTTGTTCATGACAGATTCAACAATTTTTTGTGCATTTGGGTCAAGTGTCGTATAAACCTTTATGCCTTCTGCCAATGCATCGTTGTCGCCATTGCGCTCAAGCTCCGATAAGACAACATCCAAAAATGCAGGGTAGTTTGTCACTGTTGCAGGCTTACGTTCATCTTCAGGTAGGACGCTCTCTGCAACCGTTATTTTTTTTGCTTCAGTTGCTTGTGCCTCTGTAATTTTTTTGTGTTGTACCATTAAGCTTAGTACAATATTGCGTCGCTTTTCAGAAAGGTCTGGATTTTTAAATGGATTATAGTTATTTGGGCTTTGCGGCATACCAGCAAGCGTAGCCATTTGGTCTAATGTTAATTCATTTAATGGTTTGCCATAAAAATATTCCGATGCTTGCCCGAAGCCATAAACTCGACCAGACATTAAAATTTTATTAAAGTACATTTCAAAAATTTCTTCTTTAGAGTATTGGCGCTCCAACTGTATAGCGAGCCAAGCCTCCTGTGCTTTACGCTTTAACTTCTTGTCATTATACAAGAAGGAGTTTTTGACAACCTGCTGTGTGATAGTACTACCACCTTGTGAGCCAAAGCCATCTCTAAAGTTTGCAATGACTGCTCCTCCAAGCCGCCATAAATCGATACCAAAATGGTCAAAGAAGCGAACATCCTCCGTTGCTAAAATAGCAGCAACCATATCATCAGGAATATCCTCAAATTGTACATATTTCCGACTTTCTTGCCCAATCGTTGCAAATAATTCTCCATTAATATCGTAAAATTCCGATGAAACAGGATATTTTAATAGTTCTTCATCTAACTCGGGTGCACTACTTGCATAATATGCAAATAGTCCAGCTCCTCCTAAAAAGCCAAGCACTCCAATGAAAACAATTGTTAAAATGATGCGCTTTAGCCAAACTTTAAATGGCGTTTGCTTTTTTTTCTTTTGTTGTTGACGTTGCTTTTTTATATCTTCGCGTGTAAGTTTACGTTCAGTCACGTTCTATCTCCTCACTTTGAGTGTTTTCCGTAAAATGAAGCTTTGTAGCTTTCATTCATCGGGCACTGAAAAAAATACCTATCAATGCGAAACCAATTGCTGTACCGCCTGCAAATAATCAATACGAGGCTGATAACTCGGTTTAATTTCAATTGCCTTTTCTTCAAATTGTTTAAGTGGTATCGATTTGCGCCCACCACGCTCCATTTGCTGCCATGCGTTTTCAACAACAGAAAATGGTGTAATAAAATAGCGGTCTAATGATGAAAAACGTATGATGAAAAAGGCAATTCCTTTTTGTACGATAACATTTTTCATATGCTCTATTTGATGTGCGTGAATATTTTTTAAAGGAAAGGCTGTTTTATTTTCTGTCTCCTTTGCTTCAAAATCTAAATAATAACCATTCCATACACCGTTATAATCTGTTGTGGAAGGCGTGCGAAAATACGCCTCGCGAATAACAGCGGCACTTCTTGATGGGTACTCTACTTTGACGATTTGAATAGGAACAGGTTTCTTATGAATATTTGCGACCTGTCTTTGCAAATAATAAGCATTTGTTTCGTTTAAATCATCCTCTAAAGTTTTACCACGATTGCCAAAGTTAATCTCTTTAAGTGCTTTCTGCTTTTTAGGTTTTGGTACTTCTTCTATGTTCGTTTTATAAGGTTTCCCATTTGGATAGCGAATCATTATTTTCACCCTTTCGAAATGCACCTTTTGCAGTTTCCCACAATTTTTAGCGTATACTGTCTAGTTTTGCGATTGACAAGGATTTTTTTCGCCGCTCTTGAATGTATCCATAATAATGAGAGGAGGCAAATGATGACAAGACTTCAATCACTTATTTCAAATATTGAGCAGGTAACGCAATTATTAGATGCCACATTAGAGCAGCAACGTGCAATGCTCACTCTTCAATTTTCACAAAAAATCACAGTAGCCTATCAAAAAGTAAGCTTAGCAGAAAAACGAATGCAAGTAAAGAATACACGTTCCCATGGAGGGGGAGCCAACAAGTAAGCTAGCGCACCGCTTGTTAGCTCCCAGTTGCTTTTGAAAGAAGGTGTTTCTCTTTCTGAAAAATGAGTGTACTTTTCTAGTATGTAGAGAGTGCTGTCCGAAAAGTCTATTTTAATTTGACGCCGCATTGAAATAGTAATTTTCATCGCTGCACCTTTACTAAAGAGAAATACCGCTAAAGCCAATGTTCACCAATTTTTATAAAGAGGCGTTTTCTATTTAGATGAGCACACATTTTGTAAAACATTATTATGACTGTCCAAAATGTCGGTTACTGCACGGCTTTTTGGACAACTCCTTTAAAAATGAAAGTAGTCAAGAGATTTGGTACACTATAAGTAATAAAGTAAAACTTGAGGTGTACAATGCAATTAGTCGAACTAACAACCTATTTAATAGCGCAATGTGAAGATGCGCAAAATCGTTTCTTTCACATGCGCGAATTTGATTTAAAGCCTGATTTCTTTACAGAAGTAAAACCGTATGCAGATACAGTACACGAGCAGCTAAAATTATGGCAGCAGCTAGCAAAAGAATGGCGGGCAAGCTATCAGCCGAAATATATGCATAATCAACAAATCGACCAAGTAGTAGAGGCAATGGAGCAATTTACCGTACAATCCTTTTACAAAGAAACGAGTAAAAAAAGATTTTTGCAATCGATTCATTCGGTTCACTATACACTATCTACAATCTTGCGCTATTTAGAGGAGGGAGAGGCATATGAACAGCAAAAAGATGACGATTTCTGAGCTGTTACAGGCATGGCAATATGATGAGGAGCTAAAGCAAAATATTAGGCATTGGCATACGCTAGAGGCACAGCCTGCACAATACGCTGATTTTCCAGACAACCTTCATCCTTCCATAAAAAAGGCATTGCATGCAAGAGGAATCAATCAGCTTTATACACATCAGCGAGAAGCTTTTGATTTCGCCATGCAAGGGCAGTCTTTCACCGCGATTACACCGACTGCCTCAGGCAAATCATATTGCTACCACCTCCCTGTACTGCAAACGATTTTACATAATAAATCAGCAAGGGCCATTTATTTATTTCCGACAAAAGCTTTGGCACAAGACCAAAAGTCCGATTTGAATGAGCTTATAGAGCTAATGGAGGAGGATATTTTAAGCTATACGTATGACGGGGATACAGCACCTGGTATTCGCCAAAAAATTCGGAAGGCAGGGCATATCGTTATGACGAATCCCGATATGTTGCATTCGGGCATCTTACCGCATCATACGAAGTGGGTCGCGCTTTTCGAAAACTTACAATATATTATTATTGATGAATTGCATACATATAAGGGTGTGTTTGGTAGTCACGTAGCACACGTACTGCGCAGATTGCAAAGAATTTGTGCTTTTTATGGGAGCAATCCTGTTATAATATGCACATCTGCAACGATTCGCAATCCGCGTGAGCTAGCGGAAAACTTAACGAATACAAAGCATGCACTGATTAAAAAATCGGGTGCACCTGTCGGTAAAAAAACATTTATTTTTTATAATCCACCGATTATTCATCCGACATTCGGGGTGCGTCGAAGCGCTGTATTAGAAGTGCGTGATTTATCAACTCGTTTGTTTGAAGCAGGTATTCAAACAATTATATTTGCTAAATCAAGGGTACGTGTAGAAATGCTCGTTACCTATTTAAAGTCATTGACAGCGAAAAAAATTGCTGACCACTCAATCCAAGGTTACCGAGGTGGCTATTTACCGAGCGAGCGTCGCCAAATTGAAAAAGGCTTGCGCGATGGTTCAATTCAAATGGTCGTAAGTACAAATGCGCTGGAGCTCGGTGTTGACATCGGGCAGCTACAGGCATGTATTATGACGGGCTATCCTGGTAATATCGCGAGTGCATGGCAGCAAGCTGGGCGCGCAGGGAGAAGGCAGGATGAAGCATTGATTATTTATGTAGCACAGTCGACCGCGCTTGACCAATATGTTGTAAATCATCCTACTTATTTATTGGGCAGTGAGCCTGAGCAAGCGAATATTAATCCTGAAAACATTTTAATATTAATGTCCCATTTGAAATGCGCGGCATTTGAGCTACCATTTTCGACAGACGGTACATATGGTGAATTTGAGGTGCAAGATTTATTAGCTTATTTAGCGGAGGAAGGCGTACTCGTTCAAACGACAACGGCATGGCATTGGATGAGCGACCGCTTCCCAGCACATGATATTAGCTTACGTTCAGCAGCACAGGAAAATGTCGTCATTATTGATAAAACAATAGCGACAAAAACGCGCGTAATTGGTGAAATGGATACGTATAGTGCGATGACATTGTTGCATGAGGAAGCTATCTACATCCATCAAGGTACACAGTTTCAAGTGGAGGAGCTTGATTGGGAGGAGAAAAAGGCGTACGTCACAGAGGTGGATGTCGACTATTTTACAGATGCTAATTTAGCGGTGGAACTGAAGGTGTTAGAGGAAGATAAAGTGGCAGACTTGGGGGAAGTAACAGTAAGCTACGGTGATGTAAGTTTACTTGCTATTCCGACGATTTTTAAAAAGATTCGTTTTGGTACACATGACAATATTGGTTCTGGGCCTATCACACTACCTCCTATGGAAATGCATACGAATGCAACATGGATTTCCTTTAATTTACCTGAAGATTGGTCTGAGGAAATGATGACAGATGCATTAAATGGAGTTGCATATGCGATGCATTCCTTTATCTCACTCTTTATTCAATGTGACCGCAGTGACGTATCGGTCGTACCGCAGGTCAAAGCAGTGCATAACGAGCGACCAACATTATTTATTTATGATAGTTACCCAGGTGGAATAGGGCTAAGTGAAAAGGTTTATGATTTAATTTTGCCCCTCCTTGAACGCACTATAGAGCATGTGAAAAGTTGTCCATGCAAGGCGGGCTGTCCGTCCTGTATTGGGGCACAGGATAACTTAAATGATGGCAAGAAGCGTGTGTTAAAAGTATTGGGAATTTTATGTGCGGAAATGATGTGATAAAAAATGTCCTACGAAAATAAAATATTACAAATGAAAAAAATGCTAGGCAAAAAAACAACAGAGCGCGTTGAACAGCCAAAATTTACGAAGCCTGCACCACCGCTTTATAAAGAGCGGTGGCAACAGGCAGGATTAGCGGTTGTCGATAATGATTTTGGCATCTTGTTTAAGCGTGAGGTTCGCTATCCTTTCGATTATAAGCATGGGCATTATACGCTAGGGGAGTTAGTAGCGGCACTTGAAATATGGGAAAATGCTGATATCGAGCACCCTTATGCATTACATACAAAAGAGCGCATTGTATTTTGGGATACTGAAACAACAGGCTTAAAAGGCACTGGTACGCATATTTTTTTGCTCGGCTTTTTACAGCAGGATGAGGACGAATTTGTACTCACACAATATGTGTTAGCAGACCCAGCAAACGAGGTGGCAATGCTATTTGAATCAAAACTTTGGCAGCGAAGTACCACGCTCGTTTCCTATAATGGAAAAAGCTTCGATTGGCCGCAGTTAGAAACACGTTGGACATTGAATCGCCAAACTTTGCCACCATTAAAAGAGCAAAAACATATTGATTTATTGCATAGCTCAAAGCGTTTATGGAAAAATGATTTAGAGAAGATGAAGCTTGTACAGGTCGAGGAGGAAAAGCTTGGCTTTAAAAGACAAGGGGATATACCGGGGCATTTAGCACCTATCATTTATTTTGATGCGGTGAAAAGTGGGCAGGCTGAAGTTTTAATGAAAGTGTTACTCCATAATGAATGGGATTTATTATCACTTATTACATTGTATATTCATCAAACAAAGCTATTGTTTTCTGGCGAGCAGGAATCAGCCGTTACTTATACAAATGTTGGGAAATGGTATAGCGATTTAAAGCAGCAAGTGGCGAGTGAATATGTGTTAACGAATGTCACAGAAAATTACCGCGAGAGCGAGACTTCATTAGCCCATTTTTATTTAGCTTTTCAGCATAAGCGTCAGGGCCGTTATCATGAGGCGATTAAAGCTTTTGAAACATCCATAATAGGCATTTCAAATCGTCAAAAAATACAGGCATATGAGCAGTTATCAATGTTGCATGAGCATCAAATCAAAGCGTATGATATCGCGCTGCTTTATGCGGAAAAAGGGTTTAAGCTTATCCAGCATAGTGACCTGTCATTTGAGCAAAAAGAAAAGCAATTAGTAAAATGGAAAAAACGTTATGAACGTATTCAAAATAAACAACAATAGCCGATGATATTCGTATAGATAGCGTTTCATATGCTATAATGAACATGGCGAATTATCGCCTCTATTTGAATGCAGTGGGAAGTTTGACTTCTCGAAAGTTTGCTTCGTTTTTTTGTGTGGCGAAGTTGCTGGCATATGACAATAAAAATAACTGTTTATACCCCGCATTAACGGGCTGAAAACCACCCACTTCAAGCCTTCAGTGAAAGGACGTTGAGGATAAGTGAGAGATTAACTGCCCGTAAATGCCAGATTGATTCAACTAACAATCAGTGGAGGTTTTCCTCCACTGATTGAAGTTTCACTTTATAAGCAATATCGTTAGGAAGGAGAACGCCACTAGAAAACAGGTTAAAGGATGTTTTCAAGGGCGGAAGATGCGAATGATAAAATTAAACTCAAAAATTATTTTAGAAAAAGAATTTAAAAAGAGTATGAAGGGCTATAGCATAGACCAAGTGGACCAATTTTTAGATCAAATTATGGAGGATTATGATGTTTTTGAAAAGCAGCTAAATGAGCTGCGTTTAGAAAATGAGCGTTTAAAAGCGGAGTTAGAAAATAGTGCGCGTAGACAGCCAACTGTTCAAACGAATACACCAAATACAAACTTTGATATTTTAAAACGCTTGTCTAATTTAGAAAAACATGTTTTTGGTAGTAAACTATCTGAATAGATGATATTGTTGCTTTTCTGATATGTGTCAAGTATAATATAGTTCGACATCAAGAAATTCGAGTAATCGCTGCATCTTAGATGATGTAGAGGAAAGTCCATGCTCACACGGCTCTGAGATGACCGTAGTGTTCGTGCTTACCGAAAAAATAAGGTAAGGCAAGCATTTGCTTGACGGCGAAAGGAATACCTAAGTCTTTTTGATATGGTAGAAACTTTCTGAAGGTGCCACAGTGACGAAGCTTGCTTGGAAACATGCAAGGTGGAACGAGGTAAACCCCGCGAGTGAGAAACCCAAATTATGGTAGGGGCACTCTCCAAAAGGAAATGAACGGATGGAGGGACAGGCAAATGCCTGTAGATAGATGATTACTACCTGACAGTACGAGGCTATTAGCTGTTTGAGTACACAGGAACAAAACATGGCTTACGGAATACTATTGATGCATTTTTTAAATTTTTGCTGCACTAAATTTATGCGGCAGCATAATATTTCAAATACTCTACATCATGAGGCGTTCGGTTTTATCGTTGTACCTTTCGATGCAGATGGAGCTGTCACAATTTTTTGTTGGACGGCTCCTTTTCTTTGACATCAATTACGCCTTGGCGTAATTGCGTCCAGATTTTTTTCGAGCGAGCTCGAAAAATTTCCCTTCAAAAATCTGTGACATCCGCCGGGGGCATTTATCTTGATTCAGTGAGTGGTTGTGAACCCGCTGAATCAGAGAAAACAAAATAGACATTCATCTCACCGCCTTTAGAGGTGAGAATTTTGTGTATTTGTTGCCTCGCTTTTGATGCAAAAGCAAATTGCTCCTGCGATTATACATTGCAGTAAAACACTACTGAATCAAGATAAATATTATTAAGGATGGAATAACAATGAGTAGTAAAGATTTTACTCACAACAATATGGATATTGAACATTCTTCCGTTTACAAAACTAGCTTAGTAAAAGTCATTTTTGAAAATGTAGAGGAAGGTATTATGATTACGAACGAGAAAAAATGTATTATAGCAGTTAATCCTGCGTTTGAATTTGTAACAGGCTATTCACTTAGTGAAGTGATTGGAAATACACCAGCGATTTTACAATCAGGTATGCATGATTCCTCGTTTTATAAAAAAATGTGGGCAAAAATTGAAAAAGATGGCATGTGGCAAGGAGAAATTTGGAACCGCCGTAAAACCGGAGATATTTACCCAGAGTGGCTAACGATTATCGCTGTGAAAGATGGCGATAATAATATTATGAACTATTGTGGGATATTTACAGATTTATCCGAGCGTAAAAGCGTTGAAAGCGAGCTGAAGAAACGCACACTAACAGATTTATTAACAAAGGTAAACAATCGTTTTGCTTATTTAGAGCGAATGAAAGCCCTGTTGTTAACAAGTGCTACAGCGACAACACCGATGCGACATGCAATATATTTTTTAGATATAGACAGATTCAAGCAAGTGAATGAAGTGTTTGGGCATGCGGTTGGTGATAAGTTGCTAATTGCAGTAGCTAAGCGCATTCGAAGACTGTTAAAAAATAAAGATATTTTAGCGCGCTATGGCGATGATGAATTTGCAATTACATTAACAAATATTGTTCATCCAAGGGAAGCTGCGAAATTTGCCCAGCAAGTACTACATGCAATGGAGCAACCTTTTATAATAGATGGGCAAGAAATTTTTATTTCCGTAAGTATTGGCATTAGCTTATATCCGTTAGATGGAGGGACAACGGATGAATTAGTGCATCGTGCAGATAAAGCAATGTATTTTTCCAGACAAACGGGCCCTGGCAATTTTGCCTTTTTTATTGAAGATTTAGAAATTGATACGAAGCGAGTTTCATTGCTGGATACAGAGCTTCGCAAAGCGATAGAAAACAATGATTTCCAACTATATTTCCAGCCAAAGGTTTCCTTAAAAACGAAGCAGGTGATTGGTGTAGAAGCGTTAGTACGTTGGACAAACGATAAGCTCGGTCAAGTATCACCAGGCGAATTCATTCCATATTCTGAGGAAACAGGTTTAATTATTCCGCTAAGTGAAATGATTATAGAAATGGCGTGCAGCGCATTTCATGTATTGAGAGCAAACGGGTATGCCAATGTGCCAATTGCCTTAAACATTTCAAGCATTCATTTCCAGCAGCAAAATTTCTTAGAAACAATTCAAAAAATATTAGAAAAAAACAATACTTCGGCGCATAATTTTGAAATTGAAGTAACAGAGCGGACAGTTTTGGATAACTCCTCGGAGGCAATTAGCAAATTCGACCGATTAAAGCAGCTTGGCTTTACGCTATCTATCGATGACTTTGGGACAGGCTATTCATCATTAAGCTATTTAATACGTTTCCCATTTGATGTATTAAAAATAGATCGTAGCTTTGTGCAGCATATATGCTCCTCAGAGGAAAAACAAGGTGTGGTGGATGCAATAATTCAAATGGCGCATCGCTTAAATATGCAAGTTGTAGCAGAGGGCGTTGAAAGCAAGCAGCAAGTACAGTTATTACAAGAAATCGACTGTGATTTCGCACAGGGCTTCCATTATAGTAAGCCGATGCCATTAGGTGAATTGCTACAGTTTTTAGCCTATTGGGAGCACATACAGTGAGGAAGGTAAAAGCATGACAAAATTTCAATTAGTTGCAACGGCAGCGATGGGCTTAGAGGCAATCGTTGCACAGGAAGTACAAGACTTAGGATACGAAACACGTGTTGATAATGGCAAAGTGTATTTTGAAGGAGACGAGACAGCTATTGCACGTTGTAATCTATGGCTACGTGTAGCGGATCGTGTAAAAATTGTTGTAGGTCAATTTCCAGCGCATACATTTGATCAACTATTCGAATCTACAAAGGCGCTTGATTGGGCGCGTTATTTACCTGTAGATGCGGCGTTTCCTGTATCGGGAAAGTCAGTAAAATCAAAGCTATTTAGTGTGCCAGATTGCCAAGCGATTGTGAAAAAAGCAATTGTAGAGCATATGAAATCACATTACAAACGTCTAGGCTTTTTAGATGAATCAGGCGCAACTTATAAAATTGAAGTAGCTATTTTAAAGGATGTAGCAACATTAACAATTGATACATCAGGCGCAGGGCTTCACAAGCGAGGTTACCGCCAAGTACAGGGAGAAGCTCCTTTAAAGGAAACATTAGCAGCTGCATTAGTGAAAATTTCAAAGTGGAATCCTAATCGACCTTTTGTTGACTTGTTTTGTGGCTCAGGAACAATCCCTTTAGAGGCTGCGATGATTGGGCAAAATATTGCACCTGGTTATAACCGTGAATTTATTTCAGAGGATTGGGCTTGGATGAAAGCGAAAATCTGGGATGAAGCACGTAATGAGGCTGATGCTCTTGCGAATTACGACCAACCATTACAAATAATTGGCTCGGATATTGACCACCGCATGATAAGCATTGCACAGGAAAATGCTCTAGAGGCAGGCTTTGGTGAGCTTTTAACATTTAAACAAATGCAAGCAACAGACTTTACAACACGATTAACAGATGGCGTTATAATTTCGAACCCACCATACGGGGAGCGTATTGGTGATAAGGAAGCAATTGAGGCTGTTGTAAAAACACTCGGACAAGTGATGAAAAATTATCCAACATGGTCTGTTTATATGTTGTCCTCCATGGAAAACTTTGAGCAATGTTACGGTCGTCAAGCAACGAAAAAACGCAAGCTATTTAATGGCTTTATTCGTACAGACCTTTATCAATATTGGGGTCAAAAATCAAAGCGTGATTAATAGTAGACGCCAAGCTAAATCTATATTGAAATGCTTTGAAATCTGATAAAAAAGCTATTGGGCTGTAGGAATATCGGATGAAAATCCAATATTGCTGACAGCCCCTTCATTGTCTACATACTTATATATTTAGGGGAGAATTCATATGAGACAATCATTACCGTTTGAATTATCAAAAGAAAAATCCTTCTTTGATTCGCTTGGCGATTGGATGGGAGACGTTTTATACGACGAGCTACCAGAAAAAGGCTTTGAATGTCGGGATGAACAAATTTTCATGGCTTACCAAATTGAGCAGGCATTAAAAGAGAAAAACGTACTATTCGCAGAGGCGGGTGTTGGTACGGGAAAAACTATAGCTTATTTACTGCCGGCAGTTTCGTACGCTCGTTATACAGGCAAGCCTGCCCTCATTGCTTGTGCTGATGAAACATTAATCGACCAGCTTGTGAAAGAGGGCGGTGATGTGCATAAGCTACGTGATCATTTAGGCTTAAATATTGATGTGCGCCTTGCAAAATCACGTGATCAATATTTATGTATTAAACGCTTTGAAGAGGCAGACAGACAACTGGAGGCAGACTGGATTGAAGAAATTGCTGATTCGATTCCAGATGGGGTCTATGCACACGGCTCAATGGTGGCATTACAGCCGTACGGTGAACGAAGTGATTATCCAATGGTGAGCGATGATGAATGGCAAATGGTCAACTATAATGCGTTGATGCAATGTGCAGTATGTGATGTGCGCAATCGTTGTGGGCAAACATTGCACCGAGCGTATTATCGTAAATCAACGGATTTAATTATTTGCTCGCAAGACTTTTTAATGGAGCATTTAGCTACAAAGGAATCACGTGAGCGCGAAGGACAGCTTCCTTTACTACCTGAGGTGTCGATGATGGTGCTGGATGAAGGACATTTATTAGAATATGCCGCACAAAAGGCAATGACCTATAAAGTACAGGCAAATACAATCGTTGGCTTGTTAGAGCGTTTAATGGTTGATGGTGTTCGTGAGCGCACATTATATGGGATGGAAAGATTGCAGGACGATCATGAGCTATTTTTTGACCAGCTACGCGATGATTTAGTGCCTTCAGAGGAAGATCGAAAGCGCATTGAAAAGTCAGAGCGTTTATTAGCGATTGGCAAGCGCTTATTAGTAGATGTAGAGCAGCTACTAGAAGAATTTGTGTTTGAATCAGAGCTTTATATGATTCCAGAATATGAGCTTAATATGGCAGAGGAATTTCTCGAGCATTACGCAGCAGCATTACGCATCTTTGTTGCACAGGGCGATGCGGTCGATTGGTTAGAGGAAACAGACGGTGAAGAAACGCTCGTGATTATGCCTCGTTTAATTACTGAAGTATTAGAAGAAAAGCTCTTTTCTAAAAAAACACCTATCGTCTTTTCGTCAGCAACATTATCAGTGAAAAAGGACTTTTCCTATATTGCTACAAGCTTAGGTATTACTAAATACCAATCTTTTAGCGTACCATCTCCGTTTGATTATGAGGATGTTATGAAAATTTATGTGCATGAACTTGCGCAAAATGACAAGGCAGCAAAAGTAGAAGAATTGCTACGTGACGGCGAGAAAACGCTCATTTTATTTCAATCAAAGCAGGCAATGAATGCTTTTAAATCGAAGCTTGGTGTGATGGCTCGTTTAACGATAGCCTTTGAAGGAGACAGGGAGCTATCTGCAATTGTCCGGGATTTCCAAGAGGGTAAAGTTCGAACATTTTGTTCCTATCATTTGTGGGAGGGACTTGATTTACCTCAGGAAGCATTGACACGCGTCATTATTTTCGACTTACCATTCCCGCCATATGACCCGTTATTCGATGCAAAACGTGCCTTTGCTAAAGATGCATTCGCAGAGGTAGAGCTACCATTTATGCTACTACGCTTACAGCAAGGAATGGGACGACTTATCCGCACATCGAATGACTACGGCGACATTCATTTACTTGTGAACGAAAAAGAAAGCCAAATGAAAAAACATTTCGAGGATATTCTAGCAGTAGAGCCAATTATTGAATAATAGAAGTTAGAGAGGTTGCCCGAAAAGCTCGCATTAGCATGCTTTCTGGCAACCTTTTCGATGATTTTATCCTCCTAAACAGCCTTGAGTAAGACCAAAAACTGTGAAGGGGCTAAAGACGATTATGAGAGAGCACCGATAATTTATGAAATTCATAGATAATCTATGAAAAAAGAGGATATTTATAAAATCAAGTGCAAAGACCCAAGGTAGAAAAGCTACTATATCTAGTGTACATGCTGACGGCTATTTTGCTATTTTTTTCGCAATTCGTTACAATAAAATGAGGGGGAGATGCCATGTACTTAAAGACAGTGCGCTATTTGCAGGAGCAGGTAATAGAGAAGCAGCAATATCCATTTAATATTGCGGCATTGCATCATTTAGAGGAGCTTCATTTACCGACGAATATTACGTTTTTTGTTGGGGAAAATGGTTCAGGCAAATCGACATTGCTGGAGGCGATTGCCTATGAATGTGGCTTCCATACGGCTGGAGGTAGTCGCAATCATTTGTACGATGTGCATGAATCGCACTCTGCACTTGGAGAGCACATACGATTAAGTTGGTCGCGAAAGGTGGCGCGCGGCTTTTTTCTACGTGCCGAAACATTTTATCAATTTGCAAGTCATCTTGATTTAATGTTTGACCCATCTGGACGGAAGTACGATGCGTATGGTGGAAAGTCCTTACATCAGCAATCGCATGGTGAATCTTTTTTATCCCTGTTTAAAAATGCATTCGGACATAAGGCGATTTATTTATTGGATGAGCCAGAAGCTGCACTTTCTCCAACTAGACAACTTAGCTTAATGCGCATTATAAAAGAACTGGAACATGATGCACAGTTTATTATTGCAACGCATTCACCGATTTTGTTAGGCTATCCAAATGCCACAATATATGATTTTGACCAACAAATAAGCAAAGTTCGCTATGAGGAGACGTTGCATTATATTTTAACGAAGCGCTTTTTAGATGCGAAAGAGAAAGTATTAGAGGAGTTATTTTTGGATTTATAATAGAAAAGAGGGAGCAATATGGCGTCATCTTACTTATATGAGATTAGAATTCATGAGAAACAGCGCGAGGATATAACAAGCTATTCCATGACCTTTCATGGTGAGAAAAGAATGCTGCAAAAAATGATTGAACTAGCTACAAAAGATACAGCCTTTCTTGTTTATAAAGAAGCAACGAAATGGAAAAAGCTTTTATTTCGCCATAATTATTTATTTTCTATACAGGATGTTCCTGCAAAGGATAGCCCGTATCCTTACTGGAGCTTGGCAGAAATATTAAAGGGGCAGGAAGTAGTAGAGCTGCCAGCAAAGTTAAACATGGAATATACAGCAAAGGCATTGCAAGAGGAATTAATGGGCTATGCTGCTAAAATCGCATCGAGACAAGGAAATTTATTTAGATAGATAAAACAGAATAGGGGAAAATCAATGCAGGCAATTATTCATGGAATTATTTTGGCCTTTGGGCTTATTTTGCCTTTAGGGGTACAAAATGTTTTTGTTTTTTCACAAGGGGCGATGCAGCCATCTAAATTTAAAGCTTTACCGGCGGTTTTTACAGCTGCGCTATGCGATACGCTGCTCATTTTACTTGCAGTGCTTGGTTTATCAGTTATCGTTTATCAGTTTGAATGGTTGCGACTTGGCTTAATTAGTGGTGGTATTTTATTTTTAATTTATATGGGAAGGGTGCTCTGGACAGCAAAGGCTGAAGCCACACAGCAAGGAGAGGCACTGCCAGCAAAAAAACAAATATTGTTTGCCCTATCCGTTTCATTATTAAATCCACATGCTATTTTAGATACAGTTGGCGTTATTGGAACGAGCGCACTAAATTATATTGGCACAGAAAAAATGCTTTTCACTATAACATGTATTATCGTCTCATGGCTATGGTTTATTGCTTTAATGTTCGCTGGCTCAATGCTAAAAAAAGTGGATGCCTCAGGCAAGGTGATGTACATATTTAATAAATGTTCCGCTGTTTTTATTTGGGGAACAGCCGTTTACTTATTAATTGGGTTATTTTAATCAGTTGTTTTTCAAAATGGAATTTTGGCAAGAAAATGGGGTTGTCCGAAAAGTCTATTTTGTTTTGCCACCGCATTGAAATCAATGTTTTCATCGCTTCCCTTTTACTGAAGGAGTACACTGTTAAAGCCAATGTTCATCCCATTTTTAAAAGAGGCGTTCTCTGTTTATATGAATCAACATTTTGCGAAACATCATCGCGACTGTCCAAAATGCCGGCTATGCATGGCTTTTTGGACAGTCCCATTTTTTTGCGTATTTAGATTAAAAGCCTAGCTGTGTCAGCCAATGATGAAGCCGCTGCTCTCGCTCTGCTAAATCATTGCTTGCAGGGTTATATTTCCCTAAAGTTGTGTTTGCGATGATTTCCCCATCGAGCATAAATAGTATACGCTCGGTTTTGGCAGCGACTTTGGCATCATGGGTAGCGAGCAAAATAGTTGTGCCTTGCATATTAATTGATGTTAATACATCCATTACTTCTGCGGTTGCAGTTGTATTTAATGCCCCTGTTGGTTCATCGCCAAATAAGATGGTTGGCTTATTAATTAGTGCGCGGCAAATGGCGATTCTTTGCAATTGCCCGCCAGAGGCTTGTGTTATGTCATGCTTTGCTAATTCAAAAATCCCCATTTTCATCATTAATTGTGTAGCACGCGTATTGATTTTTTGACGGCTTTCTTTTTTAGCTAAGTAAGCAGACAGGATGATATTATCAAATAAGTTTAAGTTTTTTAATAGATGATGTTGTTGAAATATAAAGCCCATTGTTTCGAGTCTTAATTTTGCTAATTGTGGCTCCGTCAGTGTGGCTATATTTTGCTGTAAAAAGGTGACATGACCTGACGAAGCTTTATCCATGCCGCTCACTGTATAAAGTAAAGTCGATTTACCACAGCCTGATGGTCCCATGATAGAGACAAATTCCCCATCTTTAATTGTAAGTTGAATATCTTTCAAAACATGCTGCTCTGTATTGCCAGTTACGTATGTTTTGTGTAAATGCCTTACTTCTAAAATTGTCATTAGCTGTTTCCTCCTAATTTTGAGATAGGGGACTGTTCACGAAGTTTTGTCGTCGTTAGTAAAACAGTCCATGTAACTGCACAAACCAGTAATAATGGATAGAAGAAATATGCCTGCAATGGATGGCTAGTAAAGGTAATATGGGATGCGCCGATAAATGTTGCAAGCTGATTGATAAAATATTCACCGAGTGTATTCGCTAAAATAGTCCCGATAATGACGGAGATAAATAAAACTGTTAATACGCGTGAAATATATTGTCTACGGATTGCCTTTTTGGAAAAACCCAAGCTTTGTAAAATAGCAATTTGCCTTGCATCCTTTGCAAGTAGCATTTGCATAAACATTCCAGCAATACAGATTGCGATAGATAGTGATAGCAGAAGGGCAAGCAATGTTACTTGCTTAAGTTGTACAATATTTGAGCCTAGTGTTTGAGTAATATAATGGGCCATATTTGTAATTTTAGCTGTTGCAAAAATTTCCCGATAAGCGTTGATTTTTTGCTGAATATCGATATTATCTATAACATCTACATTGATTACATGCCAAAGAATAGGCGTTGTCGAGCCGGGTGTAAGCTGTGCTTTTGCCGTCTTACCACCATTTGTAATATCTTGATAAATACCTGTGATTATTAGTTGCTTTGGTTGATGATCAACAATAATCTTTAGTGAATCACCTACCTCTACAGCGAGTTCACGTGCCTGTAAAATGGAAAGGGCAATTGTATTGTCTTGTATAGGTGCTGTACCAGCAACATAACGTACGGGAAAGATTGTGAAATCACCCATTTCAACCTGTAAGCTATCAAACTGTTTCTCACCTGTTTCTACCATAAATTTTGCCGTCGTCAATAGCGCATATTTTTCCACTTCTCTATCCTGAGAAAGGGTAGATTGAATGTTTTGAAAATGCTCGTTGGCATTAACGTTATATGGAAGGTCGATGCGTATATCACTTTTACCAGCCCCCATATACGTAATAAAGTCGGGGGATTTTATCGTTTGCAATAAATTTAATGGGACGAGCATCATAAAGCAGGCAATGATGAAAACGGCGCCAATAAGTCGGTACATAGAAGAGCGAGCGCCAATATCCTTTATAGCTAGTAGCAGATTAATTGAGGGCCATTTACTGCTAGCAATCGTCATTTGCCCTTTGTTTCGTCTCTCCGGGATAGCCCCTTGTCGTAAAGCCTCTACAACAGAAATGCGCTCACATCTTTTTAAAGTAAAATAACAATATAAAATAATTGTTAAACAAACTACTCCGACACTAGCAAGAGATACTACATAATGAGCTAATGTCAGTTGAACTTTTCCCATATAGTGTGCCATATTAGCTGTGAAGTGCCGTGTAATAGACAATGATAGCAAATAGCCGCAAAGAGCTGCTAACATAACAAGCGCGATATATTTCATCACGTAAAGTTGACGGATTTGCCTGTGAGCAATACCTATCCCTTTCATAACAGCAATTTCGCGTATGTCTTCCTCTAATGTTGTCAAAACTGTTAAACGAATACAGAGTAAAGCAATGCCCATTAATAAAACGCTAATAAAGAGCAATATAAGTATATTTAGTCCATCTGTTAGCATATTCAACATTTTAAATAGTGGATACGTAATTGTAGGACCTTGCTGCGGTAAATGAGATGCTTCATATAATTGCTCCAACTGCTGTGTTTGTTTTTGCTCCTTCACTAAAAATTCGATTAAATATTCATGCTGAACTATCGACTGTGCTAGAGTATCCCAATCCTTCTGATGGACAACAAAACGCTTGGAGCTAACAATTGTCGGATTCATTTGCACATCACGTATAAAGTTTGAAATGGTAAATTCCATCTCGATTTGTCCATTGGCAAACCAAATCCGATCTCCAAGCTGTAACTGATATTTCTCCATATAATACATTGGTATAGCAATTTCACCTTCCGCAACTTGCAATGGGCGATTTGTTTCGTCTAATAAAAAGTCAAATAACGGATTTTGTGTGACAAAGCTCATATCCATCACGCTACCATTGCTTGCCTCGCTTACTTTGCGATTTTCAATGAAAAGCTGTGTTTGGTCGATTGTTAGCATATCGACCGTTTGTTGCGCTTCGATAAATGGGTGCTGCATGACAAATGCCTCGATTTGCTGCTGATTGATTGGTCCAGCATGCATTTGAACAAAATGAGGCGCCTTTGCTTGCTGAAAAAACTGCTCTACAGATATAAATAAGTGAACAATCATTGTTGAAGCATTTGCCATTAAGACAGATGAAAATAAAATAAAAACTGCTAAAGTCAGTGTCATCATAGGATTGCGTGCAATATCTCGTTGTATCATCCGAAAATTCATAGTGCTTCCTCACTTCCTGTTTGTTGCCACATTTTTTTCGCTATAAAGGCTAATAGCAATACAGATATACTCATTAACAGCACAGACCAATACATCGCATGCTGTGTTGCTTCAAAGACAATACCATATAAAATTTGACCAAAAGGAGCAGTACATTGGGCACTTGCTGTAATAATGGCCATTACTTTGCCAAGATGCTCATTCGGTGTTTGCTTTTGAACAGCGGTAATGACAAAGATAGAGAGAACAGTAATAAGCATAGCAATCGCAATACTACAGCCTGTAAAAACGAGAAATGACAAGGCAAAACTTTGCTGTAGTGCAAAAGGTGTCACGGTAAAGGCAATTGGTATAGCACATAGGGCAATAAGAAGTAACCATTTATACAGACGATTCATCCGCAAATGCTTCGCAAATAGGCCGATAGACAATGCACCAATAATTGTCGCGAAATCAAGGGTCCCCATTGTAATTCCATAAAGAATATCACTTGCTTGCATTGCTATTCGTAAAATAATTGGTACACCGATAATAAAGAATGGCGTTAATATAAAATTTAAACTTGCTGCGAGAACAATACATTTTAAAATAAAAGTATGCTTTCCAACATACCGAAAGCCTACTTGCAAATCTTTTAAAATAGACTGCTGTGTATGCTTCGTAAAAGGAATTGTTATAAACATTTCCAATATACTTGAACAGAAAAAGAAAATAGCACTGACAATAACGAGTATTTTTAAAGGAAGCATACTATACAGTAGCCCTCCTAAAACAGGAGCTGCTATTTGCGATAATGCTTGAATGCCTTGCACAATCCCATTTGCTTGCTCTAGCTTATTATTTGTTACAAGCAGTGGAATACTGGCGAGTACCGCCGGTGTGTACATAGCACTAATGAATGTTAATAAAGTCATTACAGTGCCAATCACAATAATAGAAGGCTCCTGCACTGATAAGGATAAAAATAAACAGCAAATAATTACGCCGCTAATCATATCAAATAGCACCATCAAATTGCGCCTGTTAAAGCGGTCTGCAAGTGCTCCTCCTATAGGGGAGAACAGAAGGGGAATGCTAGATATAGCGAGCAGCCCTGCGAATAAATCTGCTCTGCCAGTTAAATCTAATACATACAGTGATAAAGCAAAACGCAATAGAGCTGCTCCTAAAATGGAAATAATTTGACCTAGAACAGCGAATAAAAAATCCTTTGAAAAAGCAGGTTGTTGGATAGAAACCATTATTGTCCCCCTGTTTTAGACCGACTGTCGGTCTATATATTTAAAAAATAGAAAGCGAATCATAATAGGAATCGCTTTACGTCTAAAATTTACTACAGTTATGATTGCTTTAATAAGATGGTTAGCATTTTTTTAAAGCTACCATTCTTCGCACCTAATGCTCGCTCCATTAACTGAACAAAGGCAACTGCTCTTTGTTGCATTTCTTCAGGTTGCCATTGAAAAAAGCCATCATCAAACATAACCTGCGCAGAAACGAGTAAAAATTCTACAGTTTCCTGCGGATAATCTGTATTGAAAATCTTTTCTTTAATCCCTTGCTGAATAACCTCTGTTAAAACAGGTGACAAATGAATTACTGCTTGCACTAAGCTCTTTTGATGCATTTCTGCATTATCAGGCTGATGAAAATGTTCAATAAGTTGCTCTTTTTCGTCGCCTTGCTGTGGTGCTTGTGCTAGTAAAATAGCGAATAATTTATCGACTGCTGATAGTGCTGGGTTTGCGGCAATATGCTGTGCCTTCACGACATCTGCCTGTATAATGCGCTCGATAATAGCATCCAGCACCTCTTCTTTGGATTTAAAATAATGATAAAAAGTGCCTTTCGCAATGCCAATTGTCTGTAAAATATCGTTGATTGTTGTTTTCGTAAAGCCCTTTGTAACAAAAAGAGCCTGTGCTATATTTAATATTTCATTGCGACGTTCTTCGTGCTCTTTAACAATTCTCATTATAGATGCCTCCTGATACGACCGACCACCAGTCTAATTTATTATATGCACAACTTTTTTTAAAATGCAAGAGAATATTCGTCATAGTTACTTAAAAAATAGGGGGGCTGTCCAAAAAGCCGTGCATAGCTGGCATTTTGGACAGTCGCGATGATGTTTCGCAAAATGTTGATTCATATAAACAGAGAACGCCTCTTTTAAAAATGGGATGAACATTGGCTTTAACAGTGTACTCCTTCAGTAAAAGGGAAGCGATGAAAACATTGATTTCAATGCGGTGTCAAAACAAAATGGACTTTTCGGAAAACTCCTTCGTTTACAACGGAGATAGTGGCAATTTATTGTGACTACGGAAGGAGAAAGTCCTTTTGGTAAATATTTGCTATAAACTTAACACTTTTCGTTTCTAAAGGGTAAGTACTGTAAAAAAACATTGCGTTGCAAGCGATAAGGATTGCTGATTTCTCATAGCAATTCCAATATGACGAAAGGCAGGAATTTCAAGCTCTTTCGCAATAATATTATAAGGAATTCGCTGTAAAATTAGCTCTGGTAATATGCTAATGCCTAGACCGTTTTCACCATAGACATAATTTGTTGTTGTGAAGCAAGGATTTATCGTTCAAATAGCGGCTGGAGATTTGCTGCCTATATTGATACTTGGTCTTGTAAACACAGGTGTCGGCTGTTATTTTTATTTTTCTTCCATCGGCCGTTTACCTGTTCAATCCGTTTCCATACTCGGTTATTTAGAGCCTCTTTCAGCTTTAATTTTTTCGGTCATTATTTTAGCGGAACGATTAAGCATCATACAAATGGTTGGTGCTATATTCATTTTAGGTGGGGCGGCATATGCAGAGTTATTTCGACCAAGGGGGCTTAAGCATTAATGCTTAAGCCGGACACTATATTTCTTCAATAATGGAATAATAACAAAGGATAAAAATAGCATGCGTGCGAGCTGAAAAACGGTGACAATGTCTGCCTCTGCATGGATAGAGGTAGCAATTAATGCCATTTGGTCCATGCCACCAGGTGCAGTGCTTAAAAAACTTGTCGCAAATGTATAATTAAGCATGGTCATCACAAGTTTTGCGCATAAAAAACTAACAAACATAAGTAAAACAACATTCATTAAGCCGAATAATAGTGTGCGTTTTGGAAGGCGTAGTGCACCAGGTGTTAACAGTAAACCAATATGAGCACCAACTGCAATTTGTGCAAGATGCAAAACGTTCGCTGAAATAGTTGGGATATCAATTTGCACAACATTAAGCAATATACCAAAAAGGACAGGGCCTAAAAAGAAAGGTGTTGGCATATGAAATTTACTGGCGATGAGCGCGAAAGCAAAGCTTGCTGCAATTAAAATAATTCCAGCCCATAGTGGCGAAGTGATGCTAGCAACATTTTGTTGCACAATATGCCCAGAAACTAAAAATGGTATAACGCTAACAACAGCTAGTACACGAATTAAATGAAAATAAGTCACAGCAGCAAGGTCAACATCCTTTTGTTCAGATGAAAAAACGATAATTTGTCCAAGTGCACCGGGGACGCTTGCTAAAATTGCGGTATGTAGTGACATATTTGTATATTTAGCTGTGATAAATGCGAGCAGCAAGCATAGTAAAATAAAAATAATATTAATTGCTAACATATACCAAAACATTGTTCCCATTGTTTGTAAAATAGTTAAAGAAAAATTTTCACCAATCGTAATGCCAATAATAACAAGCCCGATGTTGCGAAAAAATGCAGGCCATTTAAGTGGTCTGCGAATGAAAAACTGTGCAAGAAGTACAGTAAATAACGGTCCAATCATCCATGGAATTGGCAATGATAAAAGTGAGAATAGCCATCCTCCAATGCATGCAATAATGGCTACATATAGTATTGGTAGTGCATGCTCCCTCATAAAAAAACCTTCTTTCTATCTTTCCACTATGTCTATCGTAGCAAAAAAAATTGGATTTGTTTACTAATATTCCGTTTTCACTTCTGTATAATAAAGAAAACGGAGGGATGAAAATGGAAACTTTGCAAAATGAAATTGTGCGTTTAGTGCATATTGAGCGTGCACATATTGATGGGATATATGAGGCAGCCCATGATGAGCGAATATGGGCGCATACATCATTACATCTTATGACAAAGACAGCTGTGGAAAATTACGTTGAAACGGCAATAAAGCAGCGTGAAGCGAGTACGGTAATTACCTTTGTTATTATTAATCAAGCAACAGAAAAAATTGTCGGTGCTACATCGTTATTTGATTTTGATAATGCACATAAGCGATTAGAAATTGGCTATACATGGCTAACGCCTGCATGCTGGGGAACGGCGATTAATACGAATTGTAAATATATTTTACTAGCATATTGCTTTGAGCGGCTTGCAATGAACCGTGTACAGCTTAAAACAGATAATGAAAATAAACGCTCTCAGCAAGCAATCGAACGTATCGGTGCTAAAAAAGAGGGGATTTTACGCAATCATATGGTGCGTAAAAATGGAACGCTGCGCGATACACATTTATACAGTATTACGAAGGAAGAGTGGCCACAAGTAAAGCAGTATTTTGAACAAACTTTATTGAAATAAATCAAACAGCTTTGAACACAGTGCTCATACTTGCTATCTAGTAGTAAACATTCATGCGAAAATGCAGCGTAGCCCCGCAGGCTACGCTTTTTTAAGGAATACAAATATATCCAAAAAATAGGTCATTTTATAAACGAGGAGAACTTTGCTTTCGTATCCAAAATCGCTTTTAAGCAGTAAATAAAAATTTTTTTGAAAAATGAGTTGTTTTTTTGAAGTGAGTATAATAAAATAACTTAAAACATATTAAACCTAGTAATATTATAAGATTAAGAGGTGGTGAAATACATATGCTAGCACCGATTGTATCAATACAGCAAGTTTCCAAACGATTTTCTTCCCAGAAAAAACAAGAAACGGTTTTAGAGCAAATATCCTTTGATGTCCATAAAGGTGAAATCATCGTCATTTTAGGGAAAAGTGGATGTGGGAAAAGTACATTGCTTAACTTAGTGGGGGGTTTTGAGCAAGCGTCTAGTGGCTCCATTCTATTAGACGGGGAAGAAATTAAAAAGCCAAGTAAGCGCTGTATAATGCTAATGCAAAACTATGCTCTATTACCGTGGCGCTCTGTTGAAAAAAACGTAGCATTAGCACTCGAAGGAGAAAAATTAACGAAAGACGAAATGACTGAAAGGGTAGTGCACTATTTAGGTATGGTAGGTCTGCTTGATAAGTGTAAAGCATTACCACATGAGCTATCTGGAGGGATGCAGCAGCGAGTTGCGATTGCACGCGCGTTAGCCATTCAGCCAGAGGTGATTTTAATGGATGAGCCGTTTGCAGCACTCGATACATTTACCCGCTATTATTTACAGGATGAATTGATTTCAATTCAGCAGCGTGAGCAAATGACAATTATGCTTGTCACACATGATATTGATGAGGCAATTTACTTAGCGGACCGCATATTCATTATGGGTGCAAATCCTGGTCGGATTTATAAAGAAATATCGATTAAAGGTGCTAAGCCTAGAAATCGTGCAGATGCAGATTTTCAGCATTATCGTGAGCTGATTTTTAACGAATTTCAATTTACGAGCAATAAACAGCAAATCGAATACAATATCTAACTTCTTTCAGCAATGTTTTTTGCGACGAGTAACCGCAGGAGCACATGTTTTTTGCGACGAGTAATCGCAGGAGCACATGTTTTTTGCGACGAGTAACCGCACGGACTAAATTTTTTTGTACCAATAGCGAGGCAGGAGTTACAGAAGTGTCCCACCTGTATAGGTGCGAAATGAATGCAAGTATTAGACCAATGTCAGCGGGTGTCCAAACACTCGTTGACTAAGAGGAATTCAGTCTAAAAAACATCGCAACTTGCGATAATGATTGAGTGAACTACCAACATCGTGTTGGCCGAAAGCCTCCGGCGAATGTCACAGATTTTGAAGAGGGGCCTGCGTGATACAGGTCAGTTAATCGCTGTCATAGGACGTGACGGTTTTAGGTTAACCTCCGCCAATTAGCTTGAAAAATCTGGACGAGGGTTAACCGAGGCGTAATTGATAGGAGGAGAGCTACTTGAAAAAGGGGATTTATATTTTAGTAGGGGCTATTGTTTTGCTTCTTCTAAGTGCATGTGGCAGCAATGAGCAATCTTCAGCCAAAGAAAGCGAGGGAAAGCCAACAGTTAAAATAGGCTATTTACCGATTACTCATGCTGTACCGTTATATATGCAGCAGGATGCAGAGCAGACAAATTACAGGCTAGAGCTTGTGAAGTTCGGGTCATGGCCTGAGTTAATGGATGCCTTAAATACGGGGAAAATTGATGGGGCTTCTGTGCTCATTCAGCTTGCGATGAACGCGAAGGAAAAGGGCATTGATTTAAAGGCAGTCGCCTTGGGGCATCGTGATGGTAATGTGCTTGTTGTAGCTCCAAACATTGCGAGTGCTAAAGATTTAAAAGGGCAATCTTTTGCCATCCCAAACCGTTTTTCAACGCATAATATTTTGCTTTATGAAATGTTGAAAAAAGAAGGATTATCCTACGAGGATATAAATGTAGTAGAGCTGCCACCCGCAGAAATGCCAGCGGCGCTCGCGCAAGGTCAAATTGCTGGCTATGTTGTAGCAGAACCATTCGGTGCTATATCAGTGGCTCTTGAAAAAGGAAAGGTGCTTTACCAATCTGAGGACATTTGGCCAAATTCAATCGATTGTGGTTTAGTGTTGCGCAATGAGTTCATTCAATCACAGCAGCAAACAGCAAAAAGCTTCGTTCAAGATTATATAGCGGCAGGTGAGCAAGCACAGCATAAAGACACACATATGCAGGAAGTTGTCGGACAATTTATGAATGTGGAGCAAAATGTATTGGACTTATCCTTGCAATGGATTTCCTATGACAACCTAGCAATTGAAGAAGAAGCTTATGCTATTTTACGAGACGCATTGATTGAAATGAAGCTATCAGAAAATCCACCAGCATATGAGGATTTCGTTGATACATCATTATGGCAGTAGGAGGGGTGAAATGATTTTAAAAAATATAAAGGCAATGCTAGTTGGCTTCGGTTTGCTCTTGCTTATTTGGCAGTTAGTGAGCACATTGGGTGGGTATAACCAGGCATTGTTCCCGCCACCGCTTTTAGTAGTAGAGGCACTCTTTGAAATGATTCGAAACGGCTCGATTATAACGCATATAGAAATTAGCTTCTTTCGATTTTTTAGCGGTTATTTTTTAGCAGTGACAATTGCCATTCTACTTGGTTTACTTGTCGGGCAATTGCCAGCATTATGGCGGGTGCTTGACCCGGTTGTGCAAGTATTACGACCTGTATCGCCAATTGCTTGGTCGCCGTTCATTGTACTATGGTTTGGTATCGGCAATATGCCTGCAATTATCATCATTTTTATCGCCGCTTTTTTCCCTGTTTTACTGTCAACAGTGTCTGCGGTAAAAAAGGTAGATGCGATGTATTTACGTGTGGCAGCTAATTTTGAAATGACACATAGCGAGCGCATGTGGAAGATTATTTTTCCAGCCGCTTTTCCGATGATTGCTAACGGCTTGCATATGGCTTTAGGGAGCGCTTGGATTTTCCTTGTTGCAGGAGAAATGGTTGGTGCACAGTCAGGCTTAGGGTTTTTAATCGTCGATGCAAGAAATGCATTAAGTCTTGATGTTGTGATGGCAAGCATTATTATTATTGGGCTTCTTGGTCTGCTATTAGACCAAGCGATTCGTTTATTTGAAGGGTGGGTTGCACGCATATGGGGTGGGCAAATGGCAATTAAATAATAATTGGAAACGAAACGACTCAAAAGCAGGCGAAGCACTGCTTTTGGGACGCCACCAATTCATTATGATTGGATTGGTTGAACGCGAATATGCTCAACACGTTGGCCTGTTTCTTTTGAAAAATAACCAATTTCTACAGGCGAATTCGTCTTAGGGTCTACAATTTCTTTATAACAGGGCTTTAAATGCGCAGAGCCCCATAAAATAAGAGCATTAAAAATATGCTCTAAATCCTTCCCACTATCCGTCAAACTGTAGGCGTAGCGCGGAGGGTGTGCAGAGTATAATGTAGCGACTACGAGCCCAGCTTCTTCAAGTGATTTTAATCTTGTTGAGAGAAGGTTGGCTGATAGGCCGGGAAGCTTTGCTTTAATATCGTTAAAATTCGTTTCACCTATTAATAGCTCATGTAAAATGAGCATTGTCCATCGATCACCAATAATATTTAATGTTTGTGCGATGTTACAAGGTAAGTCATAGCGTGTTTTCATTTGTCTACCTCCTTGTAACAAATTTTAGCACAGGAAAGTTAAAAAAGTAAATTTAGTAATATAAAATAACTTAATTGGAGGAATAAAAAATGACTTTATTTTTAGTAGAAGCAAATGTGAAAGGTATTTCAAACAAGGAGCAATTTTCACAGCTTGTTGAGCAAGTGCATGGGGCAGAAGGAGTGCAGGTGATTGAAGTACAAGTGGCGAAAAATTATAGCCGTGCGTATTTCATTATCGAAACAAAAAATGAATCGTTAGCAAAGGCAACATTGGAAAAGCAACAAGTAGAAATCGTCTTAGTGAAGGAAGTACGCCTAATTGGTCAGGACTTAGAAAATGTAAAAAAGAATAATGAGCATGTCAATTATTTAGTGGAATGGGAAATTCCTGCTGAAATTACGATGGAGCAGTATTTAGAGCGTAAAAAGAAAAATTCTGTGAAATATGAGGAAGTACCGGATGTAAAATTTTCCCGTACTTACGTATGTGAGGATATGACAAAATGCTTATGCTTCTATGATGCACCGGATGAAGCGGCGGTAAAGCGGGCACGTGAGGCTGTATCTACGCCGATTACGTCATTAACTGAATTAGCAGATTAACAATAGGGGAGGGGAGAAAATGGTCATCAGCACGCTACGATTACAAAAGATAATAGATGAGCTATTAAAGCCTCTTGTAAAAAAGATTGATGAGGAAGCTTTTTATGCAGAGGATTATCTCACGGCATTAGGTAAAGAAGGCTTTTTTCAATCAAGTGGCAAGAAGCTAGAAAGCATTTTATTGGATGAATTAACGGTTGTGCAAGAAACAGCAAAGGTATGTATGACGACTGCATTTTGTGTATGGTGTCATTTAGCTGCCTTAACTTATGTGCGCAATAGTAAAAATATTTATTTGCAAAAAAATATTTTGCCACAGCTAGAAGCTGGCGAGCTATTAGGTGCTACAGCCTTATCTAATCCAATGAAATATTATGCGGGCCTAGAGAAGCTTCAATTATCTGCGCAGCAAGTGGAGGGCGGCTATATTGTTAACGGTGTTTTGCCTGCCGTTTCTAATTTAGGTGATAAACATTTATTTGGCGCTATCGCCGCCGTTGGTGAGTATGAAATCATGTTCCTTGTATCAACAAAGCAGGAAAATTTGCAGCTTCAATCAAAAACGCATTTTATCGGTGTAAATGGCAGTGCAACATATTCCTGCCGCTTTAGCAATGTGTTTATTCCACAGCAACAAGTTATTTCGGAGGATGCGAGAAGTTTTTGTAATCTCATTCGACCGACCTTCATTTTTTATCAAGTAGCATTAGGGCTAGGTGTTATGGAAGCAGTCGCAGAAGGAATCGAAAAAGTAAAGGCAAAACAAAATGGCTGCAATGAATTTTTACAGGTGCAAGCAGCACAAGTGAAAAGTAAGCAGGAGTTACTATCAGCCAAATTACAAAAGCTTGTGTCGGAAAATTGTTTAACATTAGAGGAAATAGTATCTATTCGTTTAACAACTGTTTATGACACATTAAGCGCGGTACAGGCAAATATGATTCATCACGGTGCACAAGGCTATGTTGTAGGTAGTGTTCCTTCTCGCAAATTACGCGAGGCTTATTTCTTTGCCAATTTAACACCGACAGTACGTCAATTAGAAAAAATGAAAGCACAATGAGAGCTGTCCCAAATGCCGTGCCGTTGCTGGCATTTGGGACGCTTCATTTCTTTTACGAGCGAATTTAGGTGTTTAATGAGCGAATTTACCTGTCTAATGAGCGAATTGTGACTTTTCTCCTAAAAACACTTTCCAAACGGCAATATTACTAATACACAACACCGCTAAATAAATGAATAGCCACAGGCTGCCTGCTTTCAAAAGAGCAAAATGGACAATGACAAATGGAATTAACGGTAATAGTAGCCCAAGCATCTTCCAACTTTGTGATTCGTTCAATTGGGTGGAAGGCTCTGAAAACGGAATTGGCGGCTTTGATGCGATATAGCAAATGACGCTATAAAGGCAGCTTACTGCAAACACGACAAGTAAATCTGGCACAACTCGCAAGCCGTAAATAAAGCAAAAAATGATGCTTATCATTAAATAAAGCGGTGTATACAATTGCACGAGAAAGGCTTTCAGCACCCCTTTTTTATATGCAGCAAAGCTTGTTATAGGTACAGCTTTGAAAACCCAAGCGCCTTTATAGTTACTTGAAAATTGCAGCATAAGTAAAGCAGTTGGAATGATAAGCATGGAAAAATAAATCGTTAAATAGCTATTGCTTGTCGCAAAATTCATTGTTTCATCGCGCATTGTGTTAAAAATAAAAATAAATGGGATGACAATCGAAAAGCCGAGAGAAGGGTATACCTTCAATTTAAAGTCGCGCTCCTTTTTCATCATTAAAGAAGCGAAGCGATAAAAGGCTCTTTCCTCATTTGTCGGGCAAAGTAGACTGAGTAAGAAAGCTTTTATACGACTCGTTTTTACCTTTTTCGATTTGCTTGTCGCTAAAAGCTTTTGTAAATTGCGCTCAAAAGCCGGAATCAATTGAATGTACAGCCACAAAGAAAAGAGTGGCATCGCGACTGCCAGCATACTCATTGTCACGGTGAAAAAGTTGATTGTGCCGTTTAAGAACAATTCATATGGGGCAGCAAACCACATGGGAATAAGGAAAACGCTCCACCAATCTAGTTCGACGACTATTTTTAAATTGGCAAATTCAAAGGAGCGCACAACAAATTGATAGCCGACCATCATCGCAAGTGTTAAGCCAATTTGCACATAATTAATCATATCCTTCAACTTTTCGCCGTCGAAAAATCGTAAAACTGCAATATACAAAATCGCTGTTAAAACGACAATTAAAATATTGCTCAACACTAGCTCTACCACTGTAATGGCAAAAAACAGCACGCCTTGTGTAAATAGAGAAACAATCAGTGGAATCGCCATGAAAGCAATCGTTAAATAGCTTAAATAAGTGACAATATGAACGATTTTTGCCGCATTAATTGTTCTAGCAGAAATCGGCTTCGTACCGAGAATATTGCGGTCACGCAAATCGAGCAACACAGAGGAAAAATCCGAAATCATCGACGTCATAATAACGAAAAGAATCATTGAATAGGCGATGCTCATTTGAAATAAAAATTGCGTACCGAAAGCGAGAAACGGAATGAGCATAAGCCCCATTAATGTATAAATCCATAATGATTTAATATAGCTATTTTTCGTATTTTCTTTTTTCTTCGCTGATTGATTGAATAAGGTGGGCACTTTGCGTTCATCCATCGTCAGCTTTATTTGTAAAATTTTGCGCATCATCTGATAGTCAACACCGATTTTATTGAATAGAAAGCGCAATTTATCAAGTAATCGGAGCATTTTGAAATCTGTCATCGCGTACCTCCGCCAACAACGGCTACGAATTGCTCACCGATTTCTTGATGGCGGTCAAAGCCTGTCAATTGGTTGAAAATACGCTCTAAAGTACCTTCAGTGTTTGTTGCTTGCAATTCTTCAAACGTGCCATCAGCAGCCACTTTGCCATCATGTAGCAACACAATACGGCTACTAATTTTTTCGACGACATCCATAATATGCGATGAATAAAAAATTGTTTTTCCCTGAGCGGCTAATTGCGTTAAAATTTCCTTAAAAATCATTACGCTATTGGCATCTAAGCCATTAATTGGTTCATCTAAAAATAAAATATCTGGATTATGTAAAACGCTTGAAATAATTAATAGCTTTTGCCGCATTCCTTTTGAATAGGAAGAAATACGGGAATGATATGCTTCGCCAACACCGAATAACTCCATTAACGCTTCTGATTTACGAGCAGCCTCCTCTAATGATAATCCGTAAAGCTCCCCGATAAATGTTAAATATTCATAGCCTGTTAAATTATCATAAACGTCAGCGATTTCAGGCACATAGCCAATTCTCCGTTTGTAGTCCAATGCCCCATTTTTTATATTTTCACCAAACAAACGAATTTCGCCTTCATAATTTTCCTCAATGCCTAAAATCAACTTTACTGTTGTGCTTTTACCAGCACCATTCGGTCCGATATAACCGATAATTTCTCCTTGGTAGACATATAAATCTACCCCCTTTAAAACTTCTTTACTGCCATAGCCTTTCGTTAAATTGGTCATTGATAAAATTTCTTGTGGTACCATTTTTGTCACTCCTTTCCTACTATTATATACGGAAAATGGTTCAGAAAGTTTCGTGATTAAAGAAAAACACGAAGGTAACTAGTATTAACATTCATGTTACTGTTAGTTGATAGACGATGCTGTAATAATCGGAAATAATAAAAAAGAGGAGATGAAAAATATGATAAGTGTGAATTTGAAGCAATTGCGAAAGAAGCATCAATATACACAAGAAGAGGTAGCAGAAAAAATTAATGTTTCACGTCAGGCTGTAGCAAAATGGGAAAAGGGTGAATCAATTCCTGATATGACAAGTTGTATAGAGCTAGCAAAATTATATGATGTGACACTGGATGACTTAGTGAATCATCAAGATGAAATTGGGCTAGGGATTGCACCAAAGGGCAAGCATTTATTTGGCGTCGCAGTCGTCGGAGAAAGAGGACAAATTGTTATTCCGAAAAGGGCGAGAGATTTGTTCAAAATAGAGGTGGGCGATGCACTTGTGATTGTTGGGGATGAGGAACGTGGGTTGGCAATTATACCAGAAAGCTATACGCAAAAGTTTTTCAGCGAGGCGCTTCGAATGAATAAATTGGAAAGAGAGGAAAGCGAATGATTGTTGCCATTGATGTCCGTGGCTTGGGTAAAAAATATGGAACTAAAACAGCAGTTCATCCATTATCATTCACCATTCAGCAAGGAGAAATTTTTGCCTTGCTCGGCGTGAATGGGGCTGGAAAAACAACGCTTATTAATATGTTATCTTGCTTAATCAAGCCAACAGGAGGCGAAGCGTTTTTGTTAGGAAATAGCATTATTACAGGCAAGCAAAAGCTTAAGGAGCTAATCGCCGTTTCACCACAGGAAACAGCGATTGCACCAAATCTATCTGTAAGAGAAAATTTGCGGCTTATGGCAGGCGTTCATGGTTTTCATAAAACGTTAGCGGAACGCAAAGTAGAGGAAATGCTGACATTATTTTCTCTGCATCCTGTTGAAAAGCAGCGTAGTAAAATATTGTCGGGCGGCTGGAAACGTAGGCTAAGCATCGCGATGGCATTAATTAGCGAACCTGAAATTTTATTTCTCGATGAGCCGACATTAGGCTTAGATATTTTGGCAAGACGTGAGCTATGGGCGGTCATTCAAAACTTAAAGGGAAAGGTGACCTTGATTTTAACGACACATTATTTGGAAGAGGCAGAAGCTTTAGCAGACCATATATGCATTATGAAAGATGGTCATATAGAAGCGCTTGGGACAGCACAGGACTTAATACAGCAAACAGCAACAGAGCGCTTTGAGGATGCCTTTATCCGTATTGTAGGAGGAGTGATTGGATGAGGGCGCTTGCATTCGCGGGGCGCACAGCAAAGGAAATTTTACGTGACCCTCTTACATTAATATTTGGCATTGGCTTGCCTGTCGTTATTTTATTACTACTAACAGCTATTGGGAAAAATATTCCAAATGATTTATTTCAAATTGAGCAATTAACACCGGGGATTGCTGTATTCAGCCTGTCCTTTATGTCGCTCTTTTCAGCGCAATTAATTGCCAATGATAGAGCAAGCTCAATGCTCTCAAGGCTATTTACAACACCGATGACAGCGGTTGATTATATTATTGGCTACACGCTACCGTTAATTCCAATGGCACTCGCACAAGGAAGTATTTGCTACGGTGTCGCGATATTACTAGGTATGAACGCATCTATAGAAATTATTATGGCATGGCTAATGCTACTACCTACCTCGATTATATTTATTGGCATTGGTTTATTATGCGGTAGTATTTTCAATGAAAAAGCAGTTGCAGGCATTTGTGGTGGTTTATTGACAAATATAGTCGCATGGCTATCAGGCACATGGTTTAGCCTAGAGCTTGTAGGAAATACTTTTAAAACGGTCGCTTATAAATTACCATTTGTACATGCTGTGGATATGGGGAAAGCCATTATAAGTGGTATGAGAAGTGGCATTACTACTAATTTGAGTTGGGTATTAGGTTACGGCATATTGCTTTTAATAGTCGCCATTTTAGTGTTTAAAAGAAAGATGCAAGTAGATTAATTATGTAAAAAGACCATCAATTTGAATGTTGATGGTCTTTTCGTTTATAGAGAACTGCAATTTTCGCAGCTATGGCTGTAGCATTCACTTTGCTCTTCCATTTTGTTGCCGCATTGCACGCAAGTTTTCTCCGGTAAATTTCTGAAAAATTCTACTACGTTTTCTAACATTGTATATTCCTCCTTATGGATAACTGTTATATATAATTTTATTTATATTTGCATTGTATTATAACAAGATGAAATGGTCAACGGAATAGTTAGAAAATTTAGTTATTTATTATGTCAATTTTGTGACATAGAAAAAAGCTGTTAGGAAATAGCTTGTACATGCATTCCCCAACAGCATCGATTTTTTTGAAATAATTACACGGATTTTGAAGTTGATGCTTCTAAGCGTTCCCCAACGCGCTGTAAATATAATGTATATTTAACAAGTACAATAGGAATGGCAGTGAAGATACATGTCATAAGAAGGATGGGTATTGTGAAGTAAGCTGCGTCGTATAAGCGTGTATAGCCGAAGCTAATTAGAGCAAAAAGCACAATGAAAATGAGCGACGGAATACGAGGGAGTAGAAAGCTTAAAAGCCCTCCAAGTATCATTAAAATCATTACTAAAATAAAAAAGATCCAATGGTTAATTAAAAAGAGCAATAACATAAATGACAATCCTCCTTTTACTATTATTTAGTATATTCGTAAAAAGAGGAGGTCATACGTAGAAAAAAAGCACTTGTTTTCACTAATCATGTCACATTTCATTCCAGTGAATTGTCTTATTAAGTAGAAAGGTGGGGGCGTATGTATTCGAAAACGATAATGTATCGTGGAGAAGACGAAGCAGTGGATGCAAAGGAACAAATTCTCCAACAATATTATGCGAAAATTTTCCGCTATTGCTATGGCATCTTAAGAAATAAGCAAGATGCTGAAGATGCGACACAGGAAATCTTTTAAAACGCAATGAATCTAAAGATTTTGCAGACATTCCAATGCAATTTATGACATCGTTAACGATTAAAGAAAAATTGCTTGGCCAATTTAAGTTTGAAGAGCTACGTTATCAGTATCAGATGCCAAATCAGCAAGAGGGAGAACAATTTGCTAAGGAAATAGAAACTTTATATCAAGAAGCATTGCTTCATAATAAACCATATATTACAAAGGAAGAAAGCTTAAATACAAAAGCTTTTAGTAATATGAGTTTAATATATGGTAATTATTTTCAAGATGAATATATTTTTCAGATTATCATTCAGCCAAAAGTGAAGTTAATTATGACAACTGAGGATTTATCACATTACCAGAAAATAATAGATGAAGAGCGTGAGTTCAATTACAATGAACAACAGGAAAAGCTATTGTTCGTGCATAACAATATGTTTATAACAATTAGCCAAGTAAAAGTAACAGAGGATAAAATAGCATTGGAAAAATTATTAGCTATTGCTAATGAACTTGTTGCGGAGTAGAATTTTATTTCTATTCAATCATGTTTTGTTAGGATGAGTACTATAGGCGCAATATTATATACCGAAAATGAAGCAACAGATACAGAATCACGATTTCGTAAAGCAGTAGGGCGTTTATATGCGAAATCGAAGAAAAGCAAATCGAGCTATTTAGAAAAAAGTTCTATCTGAACGGCTCGATTTTATTTATTCGCATTGTTAGGATACCTGCTAGAAGTGTTTCATTTATCATTTTACATCTCGCTTGCACCTAAATTCACCACATACTATACATAAGGTTAGAATATATATGTTTAATGAAAAGGTATAAATAAAGATTGTGGAAATAAGGGTTTTGTTGCATTTGAAACGAAAAAGAAATAGTGAAGCTAATATATTAAATATTCGCCTCTATGATTACGCGTCAAAAGAAGCAGTCTGAAATCAATTTCAGACCGCTTCGTTTTGTTGTTCCAAATCTCGCAAGAAATATGTATTTATATAGCGTTGAATCCCACGTGACAGGCTAATTGCTTGCATCTTTTTGTCCTCATAATTCGCCGCTTGCTCATTGTGGGCGATAATGGTTTCAACGAGAGCTTTCTGCCAAGGATGTTTTAGAGGGATTTGCAATGCTTGCTCGTGCTTGCCTTGCAAGGCATAAATCATTGCGATGCAATATTGACCAAGAGGTTTTTCAGTGATTGGCTGAATTTCCTGCATGGCAAGTGTGTAATCTCGCTCTAATAGTGCTCTATTCATTTTATATGTAGCCTGCATCATCTGTGATGGGTATTTTTTTAATATGGCATCTATTATCCTTCTCTGTTCAGTGACAGAGCCGTTACCAATTGCTAAAACATACTCATAAACAAGCTGCTTTTTATTTTTCTCTAAAAATGCATGGATTGTTTTCGTATTTTGGGAAAGCTGAACGATATAGTAGATATAGCCAATTCGAATAAGACTTAATCCAAAAATAGCTGCAATAATTAGCCAAAACGGCAAGTTAAAAATCCCACCTAGCAATCCTAAAACAACTGCAAACAATATAAGAAAAACTGTATATGACATGCTGCTCCTCCTTCGTTACGATACTATTTTAACAAATAAAGCCAAACATTAACAGCATTGAAAAGTAATCGACAAAATGAAAGCGTTTTAATTTTTTAAAATTTACAACAAGCTGTGCTATGACAGGGAAATTATGCTATGATAAGACGGAATGTTATCTTGATACAAGTGGGTTAGCAGAGATGTAATTGATTAATGAAGGAGTTTTTATCATGAAGCGACATGATGCACGTCAAAAAGCATTGCAGGTGCTATTTCAGTTAGATAGTACGGAGCTGCCAATTGAAGAAGCAATCGGGCATGTTCTAGAAGAGCAGTCATCCAATGCTTTTTTTGAGCAATTGGTGCGTGGGACTGCGGAGCAAAAAGAAAAAATTGATGCAGCGCTTAGCGACAAACTAGAAAATTGGACATTAAATCGTCTACCGAAAATTGAACGAACAGTATTACGCTTAGCCGTTTATGAATTGTTATTTATGCCAGATACACCAAACCGAGTTGTATTAAATGAAGCGATTGAATTGTGTAAAGTATTTGGCGATGATAAATCAAGCAAATTTGTAAATGGTGTGCTTTCGAAATTTACAGAACAAGCATAGTGAATTGGGAGGAACTGTAGTATGTCAAGTGCAATTATAAATGGAAAAGAAATTGGTCAAGAAATTAGAAGCTCTGTAGCAAAACAAGTGGAGGAACTAAAAGCAAAAGGTATCACACCTGGTTTAGCTGTTGTATTGGTTGGAGATAATCCTGCTTCTAAAACATATGTAGCAAATAAACAAAAATCTTGTGAAGCAATCGGTATGTATTCAGAGCTAATTGCTTTGCCAGAATCAATCTTAGAGCAAGAGTTACTTGAACATATTCGCCAATTAAACGAGCGCAATGATATTCATGGCATTCTTGTGCAGCTACCATTACCAAAGCACATTAATGAAGATTCAGTTATTGCGACAATTTCTCCTAATAAAGATGTTGATGGCTTTGCGCCAGTTAGCGTAGGAAAAATGATGCTTGGGCAAGAAACTTATTTACCTTGTACGCCTTATGGAGTAATGAAATTATTGGAATTTAGCGGAATCGATGTGGCGGGTAAGCATGCCGTTATCGTAGGACGTAGCCATATTGTAGGAAAGCCAATGGGGCAACTGTTACTACAAAAGGATGCAACTGTTACGTATACACATTCTAAAACACCAGATTTAGCATCATTTACAAAGCAGGCTGATATTCTAATCGCTGCAGTAGGGCGTGCCAACTTTATTACTGCAGAGCATGTGAAGGAGGGCGCGGTTGTTATTGATGTAGGTATTAATCGTGATGAGGACAATCATTTATGCGGCGATGTTGATTTTGCTGCAGTAGATGGTATAGCCTCACATATTACACCAGTACCTGGTGGTGTTGGTCCTATGACAATTACGATGCTTTTAGCAAACACAGTACAAGCAGCAGCAAAAACATTGTAAAGTTAAATTTAAAATCTTCAATGAAGAATGAGAAGGAGTTGTCTAACAGCATTTGAGACAGCTCCTTTGCGCCGCGAATAGTAGCAATTTATATAACTTTAGAGGAAACCCTTGCTATTCGAATATGTAATCTACAAGCTTTGGCTGGCTAGAAAACGGGCTCCTTTCTAGACAGCCCCATTTTTTGCATGTTTCGCGATTAACTACACAAGGTAAATGAATAAATAAGAAAGGGGAGATGTAAGTTTGAGCAACTCTTCTTATTTAACTGTTAAAGCATTGACTAAATATATTAAAAGAAAATTTGATGCAGACCCCCATTTACGTGAAGTATATGTAAAGGGGGAACTATCGAATGTGAAAGTTCATAGCTCTGGCCATATTTATTTTACATTGAAAGACGATGCGGCACGCATTCAAGCAACAATGTTTCGCGCTGCAGCAACAAAGCTAGCCTTTAAGCCCGAGGAAGGGATGATGGTTTATATTCGTGGTGATGTTAACGTCTATGAAACAGCGGGTGTTTACCAGCTTTATGTACAAACAATGGAACCAGACGGTGTTGGCGGTTTATTTATTGCGTTCCAACAACTGAAAGATACCTTGCAAAAAGAGGGATTGTTTAATCCAAATTTTAAACAGCCTTTACCGCCCTTCCCAAAAACGGTTGGGGTTGTGACAGCAACAACTGGTGCAGCAATTCGCGATATTTGTACGACGCTCGGACGACGTTATCCACAGGCGGAAATTTGTATTTACCCAACCCTTGTGCAAGGTGCTGGTGCGGCCGCAAGTATTGCCAGCAATATTAGATTGGCAAATAAACTAGCGCAATGTGATATTTTAATTGTTGGGCGGGGTGGTGGCTCGATTGAGGATTTGTGGGCTTTTAATGAAGAAATTGTAGCGCGGGCTATTTTCGAAAGCCGAATTCCCATTATTAGCGCTGTTGGACATGAAACAGACACAACGATTGCGGATTTTGTAGCAGATTTACGTGCGCCGACACCAACGGCAGCAGCTGAGCTTGCTGTACCGAACCAACATGAGCTTAAGGAACGCATTGTAGCGAATGTAGCTAGACTGCAACATATTGTGACAGCGCAACTTCGTTTTGAAAGAAATCGTCTACAGAAATATCAGCAATCATATCCGCTTGCAACACCTGAAAAATTGTATCGACCTTTTATTGAGCGTTTGACACATAACGATATGAAGCTACAGCAAGCAATGCACGTTTATATGTTGAAAAAACGCAATGAGGCAGAGAAAGTTTTTACTAAAATGCAGCTTTCTTCACCACAAAATGCCCTACAAATAGAGCAGCAGAAATTAGTGCAGCTGAAAGTGGAGCTTAGTCGCACAATGCAGCTCAGATTAAGTAACGAAAAATCAAAATTGCATGCGGCGATTCGAACACTTGCAGCGTTAAATCCTTTAGCCATTATGGAAAAAGGCTTTAATGTGACGTATCGGGAGGCGCAATTTATTCAGCAAGCAGCCCAATTAACAGTTGATGATATGATTGAAATTCATTACCAAGATGGGATTGTGCATGCGAAGGTGACAAACGTCGAACTAGAAAAAGGGGGAATGACGGATGGATAATTTAACATTTGCACAAGCAATGACTGAATTAGAAGAAATTGTACGAAAATTAGAGCAAGGCGAAGTGCCCCTGGAGGAAGCCATTGATTTATATAAAAAGGGTATGGAATATTCCAAGTTTTGTAATGATAAATTGCAGCATGCAGAACAACAGCTAATATCAATCGTTGATGAAAATGGCAATAAACAGCCATTTCAAACGGGAAATGGAGAGAATTAATTGATGCCATTAACAACATTTATTGAAACGCATACACCAGCTATTGAGAACAGAATGTATGATTTAGTTGGGGAAATTGTTGCACCTGCACAATTAAAGGAATCGATGCTTTATTCATTAAAAGCGGGTGGAAAAAGAATTCGTCCATTATTTGTTGCTGCGGTTTGCGATTATTTTAAAACAGATTTTGTCCCTGCTTATACAGTCGGCTCATGTGTTGAAATGATTCATACATATTCGCTCATTCATGATGATTTACCGTGTATGGACGATGATGATATGCGCAGAGGCAAACCAACGAACCATATCGTTTATGGGGAAGCATTAGCAACGCTTGCTGGCGATGCATTGAATACTTTAAGCTTCGGAATTTTAGCACGCATGCCAGTTGCAAATGACGTGAAAGTTGAACTAATCGATTTACTAAGTGTGGCTGCAGGAGCAGAAGGCATGGTTGGCGGTCAAGTGTTGGATATGGATGGCGAAAAACGTCAATTAAATTTACAAGAGCTTGAGCAAGTGCATATGAATAAAACGGGTGCACTACTGCGCTTTAGCATTGAATCGGGAGCTGTTTTATCAGGTGCTACAGCAGAAGAACGCGCAGCGCTAGTAGAGTACGCACATCACATTGGCTTAGCATTCCAAATTCAGGATGATATTTTAGATATTGAAGGTACGACAGAGCAGCTTGGCAAAACAGCAGGAAAAGATATTGCAAGCGAGAAAAGCACGTACCCAGCATTGCTTACTTTAGAAGGAGCAAAGGAAAAATTAAACGACCATTTTGTTTTGGCGCTTGCCGCATTAAATCGTTTATCTGGAGACAGCAGTGTACTGCGAGATTTGACTACCTATATTGTGAAACGTAATAAATAGTACAATGAAGCTTTAACTTGATACAGCAAATTATTTAGTACCGGTAGCAATGCGACAGGTATAGAAGTTCCCCACTTCTATAAATGGCGGGATGAAGATACGAAAAGTAATTGATGTAGAGAAAATATTGAAACAGAGAACATATTTTCAATATTAGTTAGCATTCATTGACAGATACTAGCTGTTTTTCTAGTTTTCAAGGAAACAACTGCTTATTGTATTATGACAGAAAGAGTTGTTTCATAGGAAAAACAGCATATTTTATGACATGGACAGAGGACGCTGTTATAATAGAGAAATCACAATACGGTGAATATATAAATGTAAAGGTGTGTGAATGAGGTGGATTTAACTAAAATAACTAATCCATCCTTTTTGAAAAAATTAAATCAGCAGCAGCTTGAGGCATTAGCTTCAGATATTCGCTCATTTTTAATAGAAAAATGCTCCGTAACAGGAGGGCATATTGGGCCGAATTTAGGTGTTGTAGAACTAACAATTGCGTTGCATAAAACGTTTAATAGCCCGAAAGATAAATTTTTATGGGATGTGGGGCATCAAGCTTACGTTCATAAAATATTAACAGGACGTGCTGGAGAGTTTGATACATTACGCCAATTTAAAGGTTTATGTGGATTCCCAAAACGTGTTGAAAGCGAACATGATGAGTGGGAAACAGGGCATAGTTCAACATCTTTATCAGCCGCGATGGGTATGGCTGCTGCGCGAGATATTAAAAAGGATAATAACTATGTCATTCCAATTATTGGTGATGGTGCTTTAACAGGTGGTATGGCACTAGAGGCGTTGAATCATATCGGTCATGAAAAAACGAATATGATTGTTATTTTAAATGATAATGAAATGTCGATTGCTCCAAATGTTGGTGCACTGCATAATGTGTTAGGTCGATTACGTACAGCGAAGGAATATTCAAAAGCAAAAGAAGAGCTAGAGACTTTAATGAATAAAATTCCAGTTGTCGGTGGCAAGCTAGCACAAACTGCAGAAAAAGTGAAAGATAGCTTAAAATACTTAGTAGTGTCAGGCGTCTTTTTCGAGGAGCTAGGCTTTAAGTATTTAGGGCCGATTGATGGGCATGATTTTGAGGCACTTGAAAAAACATTAGATTATGCGAAAAAAGTAAATGGCCCTGTATTAGTGCATGTTATTACGAAAAAGGGTAAAGGCTATAAGCCGGCAGAAGATGATACCGTTGGTACATGGCATGGAACAGGTCCATATAAAATGGAAACAGGGGCTTTTGTAAAATCTACTACAACAGGTCCTGCATGGAGTAGCTTAATTGCGGAATCTGTGCGCAAATGTATGAAGGAAGATGAACGTATTGTAACGATTACGCCGGCGATGCCTGTTGGCTCTAAATTAGAAGGTATTCAACGTGATTTCCCGCAACGCTTCTTTGATGTAGGGATTGCTGAACAGCATGCAGCAACGATGGCAGCAGGCCTTGCAACGCAAGAAATGAAGCCGTTTCTAGCTATTTACTCAACGTTTTTACAGCGCGCCTATGACCAAGTGTTGCATGATATTGCAAGACCAAACTTAAATGTCTTTATAGGCATTGACCGTGCTGGTTTAGTTGGAGCAGATGGTGAAACGCATCAAGGTGTCTTTGATATTGCCTTTTTACGTCATATCCCGAACATCGTACTAATGATGCCGAAGGATGAAAATGAAGGGCAACATATGGTAAAAACGGCACTTGAGTATAATGATGGTCCAATTGCGCTACGTTATCCACGTGGCAATGGCATTGGTGTAGTGCTCGATGAGGAAATGGTAGCGATTCCAATTGGCACATGGGAAGTGCTACGCGAAGGAACGGATGCAGCAATTTTAACATTCGGTACAACAATCCCAATGGCGTTTGAAGCGGCAGAGGCGATGCAGCAAAAAGGAATTAGCGTGAAAATTATCAATGCACGTTTTATTAAGCCATTGGATACGGCGATTTTGCATAAGTTAATGCAAGAAAATATGCCAATATTAACAATTGAGGAAGCTGTATTGCAAGGTGGCTTCGGTAGCGCTGTTTTAGAGTTTGCTGCTGAGCATCAGTACAATACATTTATTGACCGCATCGGTATACCTGATGAATTTATTGAGCATGGCAATGTAGATGAATTATTAGCTGAAATACATGTGACAGCAGAGGAAGCGGTTCGTCGTTTGCAAAAGCTTGTTCAATTAAAGCAGCAAGAGGATTTAAAAACGGTATGACGAAGCAACCGAAAGAGCGTGTAGATATTTTATTAGTGGAACGTGGGCTTTGTGAAACACGTGAAAAAGCAAAGCGCTCCATTATGGCAGGACTTGTTTATTCAAACGAGGAACGCATTGATAAAGCAGGAGAAAAAATTGCTACTGATGCGCCGCTACAAGTGAAAGGCTCACAGCTAAAATATGTGAGTAGAGGTGGTTTGAAGCTTGAAAAAGCCCTCGAAATATTTGAAATGTCAGTTGAAGGCAAATTAATGCTGGATATCGGCTCATCCACAGGTGGCTTTACGGACTGTGCGCTGCAAAACGGCGCACGTCATTGCTATGCTCTAGATGTAGGTTCAAACCAATTAGCGTGGAAAATCCGTTCTGATGAGCGTGTAACAGTAATGGAAAAAACCAATTTTCGCTATACAAAGCCGGAAGATTTAACCGAAGGATTACCTGATTTTGCGACAATAGATGTATCCTTTATTTCCTTGTCACTTATTTTGCCTGTACTGAAAACGGTGTTATTACCTGGTGGTGATGTAATGGCATTAGTCAAGCCTCAATTTGAGGCTGGGAAAGAAAATGTCGGCAAAAAGGGCATTGTACGTGATCCGAAAATTCATTTAGAGGTGCTTCAAAACACCGCTATTATGGCAACGGAACTCGGTTTTGTTGTGAAGGATGCGTCCTATTCACCAATAACAGGTGGCGAAGGGAATATTGAATTTTTATTCCATCTCGCTAATCCGAAAGAGGGGGAAACGATTGCTCCATTTGTTCATTTTGAGCAAATTGTGGAGCAAGCGCATCGCGAATTAAAGGTTAAATAAAAGCACCACATTTTCATCTTGCTAATAGGGGTTAAAATTTAAAATAGGTAAAGGTGCCAATATGCTCACGCATAATTGATTTGCCAATGCCTATTTTTCTTGTGCTTTTATGAATGAAATGGTAGTGTTATTAATACAAATACATAATTATTCATAAGAGGTGAGGGAATTGAATAAAGGTCAACGCCATATTCGAATTCGTGACATTATTACAAATAATGAAATAGAAACACAGGATGATTTAGTATTGCATTTGAAAAATGCAGGTTATAATGTCACTCAGGCAACTGTGTCGCGCGATATTAAAGAGCTTCATTTAGTAAAAGTGCCAATGCAAGATGGTCGTTATAAATATAGCCTGCCCGCAGATCAGCGCTTTAATCCAATTCAAAAGCTGCGTCGTGCGTTAGCAGATGCTTTTGTTAGCATTGATGGTGCGTCACATTTTCTAGTTGTTAAAGCATTGCCGGGAAATGCAAATGCAATCGCTTCCTTACTTGATCATTTAGATTGGGATGAGCTATTAGGAACTATTTCGGGTGATGATACAATTTTACTAATTTGTCGCACAGAGGCAGACCGAGAAGTGATTAAAGAACGTTTATTAGACATGCTATAAGAGGTGGGTTTTCTTGTTAAGAGAGCTAAGTATTCGAAACTTTGCGATTATAGATGATTTAACAGTGAGCTTTGCGGATGGGTTAACAGTTTTAACTGGTGAAACGGGTGCAGGAAAGTCCATTATCATTGATGCTGTTCATTTGCTAGCCGGTGGGCGTGGTTCCCATGAATTTATTCGCCACGGTGCTAGAAAAGCGGAGCTAGGTGGCTTATTTCATATCATGGATGACCATCACCCTGTCTTTGCAAAATTAGACGAAGCCGGAATTGAATATGAGGACGGCACAATTATTTTGCGTCGTGATATTAATGATAATGGCAAAAGTGTTTGTCGCATCAATGGCAAGCTTGTACCAACTAACGTGTTACGGGAGATTGGTGGTAGCCTTATTGATATACATGGCCAGCATGAAAATCAAGAATTAATGGATGAAAAGCAGCATATCAACTTACTGGATCATTTCGCATATGAAGAGCTTTCGTCATTTTTAGCGGCATATAATGAGAAATATGAAGCTTACCGTAGCTTAAAGCGTGAAGTGGCTGAGCTTAGTTTAGATGAGCAAAGAATGGCACAGCGCATTGATTTATATCAATTTCAAATGAATGAGCTAGAGGAAGCTGCATTAAAGCTTGGGGAAGAAGATGCGCTAATGGAGGAACGTTTGCGATTAATGAACTTCCATAAAATCTTTGAACGTGCAAGTATTGCCTATGAGGCGATTTCTGGAGAGCAGCATGGCTTAGATTATATAGGGAATGCGATGTCAGCGCTGGAGGATATCGTTTCATTAGATGAGCATTTTAAAGAGGCTACTGAGGCAGTGACAACGAGCTTTTATGCATTGCAGGATGCAAGCTATCAAATTAAAAATGTGCTGGATGAATTGGAATTTGATGCGGGACGTCTAAACGAGGTTGAGCAACGTTTAGCGCAATATCAAACAATGAAGCGCAAATATGGTACAACCGTTGAAGAAATTTTAGCATATTATGATAAAATAGCGGCTGAGCTAATGCAATTGATGAATCGCGATGAAACAATACAAAAAAATGAATTGCGCTTAAGTCAAATGGAGGAAGAACTTACACAGCTAGCCTCCACATTAACTGAAATACGTAAAAAGCAAGCTTTATTACTAAGTGAAGCAATTATGGAACAGTTGCGTGTATTACATATGGAAAAGGCAGAGTTTATTGTCAAATTCGAATCCCTTGAAGGATTTGATGCATATGGTAAGGATTATGTGGCATTTTACATTGCGACAAATGTTGGTGAACCACCTAAATCATTACCGAAAATTGCATCTGGTGGTGAATTGTCACGTATGATGCTTGCATTAAAGACTATTTTCTCCTCAACAAATGGTATTACATCCATTATTTTTGATGAGGTAGATACAGGTGTCAGTGGGCGTGTTGCGCAAGCAATTGCTGAAAAAATCGCAGCGATTTCCATCCATTCACAGGTGCTCTGCATTTCTCATTTACCGCAAGTGGCTGCGATGGCAGATCAGCATTATTTAATTAAAAAGCAAGTAGAGCATGACAGAACATTTACTACGGTTACAGAAATTAAAGAGCGTGCACGCATTGAGGAAGTAAGTCGTATGATGAGCGGTGCAGAAATTACCGATTTAACATTGCAGCATGCTCAAGAGCTTGTAGAAATAGCGGACGCAAGAAAACAGGCAATGCAATAACAAGTGAATTGTTTGAATAGAGGTTGTTTGAAAGCAGGCTAGCGCATTTGCTTTCAGACAACCTTCTCCTTTTTATCCAAGTATTAGCTGGATAAATAAAGCAGAATTTTTATTATTCTTTAGCCCGATTTTATATAAAAGGCACAGTCAGAGGCATAGATAAGAGGCGCAATTTTTTTATCACCTAAACGACAAATATTTACCGTTCATAACTAATTAAAAGTCCGCACATAGTATCGGTAAGATAAGAAAGGAGGTGACATAAAAATGTGCCATTTGCGTAATCTTTTGTTAGTTGTTTTTTTTATTTTAATACCTATACAAGTATCAGCAAAAGAGCTAATACCTATGGGGCAATCAATTGGTATTCAGTTAAAATTACCATTTGTTTATGTATCACATGATATACTTTTACCAAATGGCGAATGGCTTAAACAAGGTGATAAGGTGCTCGCGATTGATGGAAAAGAAATCAATCAGCTTGGTCAACTTACTGAGGTTAAGGAGCAAGCAGAGCTACGTATCGAACGTGCCAATAAAGAAAAAGTTTTACAATTATCAAGTGAAGAAATAAACAATATGATGCCCTTTTTAAAAGATGAAACAGATGGCATTGGAACACTCACATTTCTTGATCCTACAACGAATGAATACGGAGCACTTGGACATCAAATTGTAGATAGTGCTCTTACAATGCCACCTCCATTTACTACTGGTGCCATTTTTTTAGCCTCCATTACCCAAGTGAAAAAAAGTGAGCCTGGTCAACCTGGCTATAAAATTTCCATTGTCAACAAAGAACAGAAGCGTTTAGGAAATGTTTTATTTAACAATGTCTACGGTGTATTTGGTGAATGGGAGCAAGGTTTACAAAAAAGTTTGCGACAACCGATTGAAATTATGCATGAATCGGAAATAAAACGTGGTGAGGCACAATTGTTAACAGCAATTGAGGGAGAAAAAGTTGAAGCTTTTACCATTACAATTGATAAAATTGATGGAGCGAATATTGTGTTTCGTGTGACAGATCCTAAATTGCTTCGCAAAACAGGTGGTATTTTGCAAGGTATGAGCGGCAGTCCAATTATTCAAAATGACCGTTTTGTAGGAGCGGTAACGCATATGTTTGTCGAACATCCTGCAAAAGGAGCAGCTTTGTCGATTGGTGAAATGCTAAAAAAATCTCCGAAATAAGGACTAAAAGACTATACCTATGCTTCAGGTATAGTCTTTTACGAATATTTCGGTTAAAATAGAAAAAGATGGCTAGAATAATTTGTGGAAAAAAGTAGCTTTTTGTCAATGCATAAGGAATATCTATAACCTCATACTTATTTTTAATACATAATAAAGGATTTTAATTAGTTATGTCGAAAACTCAAAAGCGGTGCTCCATAATCCAATCAACATGATAGTAGCAACTTTCGAGTAGAAATTAGCGAATTGATCATCTATGGGGTGAAATTATAGGGGAAACTGTGGAAATAAATTATTTAAGGGGGCTTTATGGATGTCAAAAGTAAAAATAGCAATTGCAGATGACAATCGAGATTTGTTGAAAGCGATGGAAACATATTTCACAAATCATCCTAATATCGAATTAATTGCGACTGCACAAAATGGTAAAGTATGTATTAAAATGCTAGAAGAGGAGCAACCAGATGTATTGCTGCTCGATATAATTATGCCTCATCTTGATGGCTTAGCTGTGCTAGAAACACTGTATAATGATGAGCGTTTAGCTGATATGCAAGTAATTATGCTGACTGCCTTTGGGCAAGAAGATGTGATGAAGCAAGCTGTTAATTATGGTGCTTCCTACTTTATGCTAAAGCCTTTTGAATTTGAGCAACTAGAACAAAAAATCCTGCAATGCGCGAAGCACATACCTGAGCCGACAAAGCAGCAACGCACAAGTGTATTACAGCCTAAAGAGGCAAAAAAAGTAGACCAGCGTCAGCTTGATACGACAATTACTGCAATTATTAAGGAAATTGGTGTACCTGCACATATTAAAGGCTATGTATATTTACGTGAAGCCATTCAAATGGTTTATTACGATATTGAGCTCCTAAGCTCTGTAACTAAAATTTTGTATCCAGATATCGCACAAAAATTCAATACAACGCCTTCGCGCGTAGAGCGTGCCATTCGCCATGCGATTGAAGTGGCGTGGAACAGAGGCAATTACGAATCGATTTCCGAAATGTTTGGCTACACGGTTCACCATTTAAAATCAAAGCCAACAAACTCGGAATTTATTGCAATGATTGCTGATAAAATTCGCATTGAAATTGTGGCGAGTTAAAAGTAGCGTACTAATTCTAGATCAATAAATAGTAAGTCATTAACAAAACAATAGTCGAGCATTTCAAATTAATTTTAAAATAGGTGTGGAAAAGTTTTATCTTTTCTCGCACCTTTTTTGCACTTTATTTTAACTTCTTATCTGAATATGCAAGTGGGAAAATTACTGGGGTCATGCTCGCGAAAAAGATGCTATTCTTTATGAAATTAGAATATTTCATAAAATTGCTTTTTAATATCGGATTATTTTAATAAAAGGCTAAATGTGTACTAAAGATAGAATAAAACAGTTCTAAAGACCTAACCTATTTTTTGTATTAATTTAGAGTAATTTGAGTATTTTATTTGTTTATTTTGTAGTGAAAAGCGAATAAATGCAATAAAATTAACAAAATTCTACTGAATTGAGCATTTTGGAAAACAAACTAAACAAATGCCTGTTTATTGTATATACTAAATAAGAGGGAAAGGGGGAATTTTGTGACTATTTTTACGAATGACTTTTTTGAAATGACAGAGCAAAATGGCAAGGTATTTATTCGAACGATAAAATCTGGTTTTCCTTTAAAGGACTTTGATACTATTCTAAGATCGCTACCACGTGTCAAGCTTACTAATTTTGCTGTATTGAAAAATGTATTAAGCACAGAAAATAATAATGCTATTGAAATTGGCATATGGTTACCTAGCATTGAAATTGAGGTTGCACGTGACAACATGTCTGCCTCGCTTTTTATTTATGAGACAGTGGATACGCTACGTCAAAATAGGGAACAGTTTGTAGCAGAAATTGAAAGACTTTTACAGGAAAAAAGGATTATTCATGGTATTCAACCGATTCTAATAGATGAAATAGTTCCAGCAAAAGCATATTTAATTGCACAAGGTACACCAGCAATTAAAGGTGAGGATGCGAAAACTACATATTTAGAAATACCTGAGCGCAAACCAGTTATTCGAGAAGATGGAAAAGCTGATTACTATGAAATGAACTTTATTTTTGAAATACATGAGGATAGCTGGTTAGGTGAAAAGATACCAGCACAGCCGGGGATTGACGGAAAAACAATTTATGGCGAAGTAATAGCAGCAGCACCTGGGAAAGATGCCTCTTTGCGCTATGACCGCAAAGCCGCATATGAGGTGGAAGAGGACGGAAAAACAGTTCTGCGCTCTAAATATGCAGGGGCACTCGGTCAGGTGCAAGGTCAGCTAACGATTAATCACCATTTATCAGTTAATAATGATGTTGGTGTTGAAACAGGCAATATAGACTTCCAAGGCTCCTTAACAATTCGGGGGACGGTGCAAAGCGGCTTTTCCGTTATAGCGAAAGGTGATATTTCGATTGAGTCATCGGAAGGTCTATCTGGTGCAAAGCTGATTCGTTCATTAGAGGGTGATATATATATTCGCGGTGGTGTTTTTGGCTTGGGAGAAACAGAAATAGAGGCAGCGGGAAATATATATATTAAGCATGTGAACGAAGCGAATTTAAGGGCAAATGGTGATATTCATATTGGATTTTATGCACTAGGCTCAAATTTAACTGCAAATTCAATTTTATTAGATGAGCGTAAGGGAAAAATTATAGGTGGCACAGCGATAGCGAAAGATGTTATTATATCCGCTATTTCTGGCAATCACTTGGAGCGCCGCACAGAACTCATTATTAATACATTTAATAAAAAAGAGCTACAAGCGATAATTCAGGAAAAAGCGAAGTTATTAAAAAATGAGCAAGATGAAATAGTGAAGTATGAAACGCAATTACAAAGAATTTTATCAACGCAAAGTACATTAAACAGTCAGCAAGCCGCTGTTGTAGAGCAAGTTAAACAGAAAATTGCGGCATTAAAGAAATATGTATCTAACTTAGATTATGAAATAAAGGTCAATATTAATAATTTACACAATGCTGGAAAAGAAGAAATTAAAATTACGAAAGAAGCATACCCGGGTACCTATATTCAAATTGGTAAAAAATCTTCACTTTTAACAAAAATGACGAATGGTACATTTTTATTGGAATCAGGGGAGTTGAACGTATAGATGGGCATGCCAATCTACGCGCATAGAGGGGCTTCTGCGTATGAGCTTGAGAATACGATGGAGGCATTCCGAAAAGCGTTAAAGCTTGGGGCGAATGGGATTGAATTGGATGTGCAATGCTCAAAAGATGGGCAATTAATAGTTTTTCACGATAATAATATAAAGCGTTTAACAGGTATTAATCGTCTTGTGCAGGACTGTACCCTAGCAGAATTACAAAATTACCGCTTAGGTAAGCGTTTTTCACGTATTTTTTCAGCGAAACGAATGCCATTATTACAAGATGTTATTAAATGGGCACTTATTGAAAGAGTTGCCCTTAATATTGAGCTTAAAGAGTCGTTAACGAGTAATTATGATGCGCTAATTGCCTTGCTAAAAACAATTGAACTTCCTAAAAATAGTCATTTTTCATCGTTTCATGAGCAGTTACTTATTATGGTGAAAAAATATCGACCTGATATTGAAACGGCACTTTTAGTAACGAAAAAATTCGATTGGGGAAAGCTAGATAGCTTACCGCATATTGATGCCATTCATGCCCATAAAAAGTATTATAGGCGAAGTTATTTAAAAGCATGTGAATATGCAGGCAAAAGTATGCGCTTTTATAGTATAACGGGCAAGGAATCTTTTATCACGCAGCCACACCCTGTCGTTGTAGGTTGGATTACGGATTATCCGGATATTGTAAGTGAAAAAGGGGGTTAAATAAGGTGTGAAAAAGCAAATAAAAACTCGCTTTCTCACACCTTTTAAGGATTGCTAGGTATTGTACCTATGAATAGTCTAGAAAAAACCACTATTGATATATAGAATTTAGGGCTAGTTAAAAAGAATTTTTAGCTAGCCCTAAATTTATGAAAGTTCCATTTTACTTTTGCCAGCGCTCAGATACTTTTCCTTTTTTACGGTCACGGTGTAGTAAGAAGCCTGCAAAAAAGCCGAAGCCTATTAAAAATAAAGCAATGCCAATAACAAATTGAAGCCAAATCCAAGGAATTGGAGATATTAACACACCAAATAATGTATCGCGCATCAATTTTATTCCAGCAGCTGCCATTAATCCAGGAATTAGTAGCACAATAAATGCAGCCATTCGAGCCATTTTCCTACCTCCCAACTCTATCCTTCTAATTGTACAACCACCTATGAGATTGTCAAGAAAACAGGCGGAATTGTACTGTTTTCGCCATGTTCTAGCACTATTAGAATAGTTAGAAAATTCTTAATTATTATGGATTGCATAATAATTGTTGCTTAAAAGTGAATTTGAACGTATTGTAAAAATAAGCAGTGAAAATAAATGTATTTTTCATGGCGAATTTGTGAACTAATTAGAAAAAAATACATTATACGAGAAAGTAAACGCTTTCTTTTAGTTGAAAGGGGAATATGCAATGGAAATCTTTAAGTACATGGAAAAGTATGATTATGAACAACTCGTTTTTTGTCAAGACAAGGAGTCGGGCTTAAAGGCAATTATTGCAATCCATGATACGACGTTAGGACCAGCACTCGGTGGATCACGTATGTGGACGTATGCATCTGAAGAGGATGCAATTGAGGATGCGCTGCGACTAGCGCGTGGTATGACTTACAAAAATGCAGCAGCAGGCTTAAATTTAGGTGGAGGAAAAACGGTTATTATCGGCGACCCATTTAAAGATAAAAATGAGGAGATGTTCCGTGCATTAGGTCGCTTTATCCAAGGCTTAAACGGTCGTTATATTACAGCGGAAGATGTTGGGACGACAGTAACTGACATGGATTTAATTCATGAAGAAACAAATTATGTAACAGGTATTTCACCTGCATTTGGTTCATCAGGTAACCCATCTCCTGTCACTGCATATGGCGTCTACTTAGGGATTAAAGCAGCCGCGAAGGAAGCGTTTGGGGTTGATGCGCTTGAAGGGCGTACAATTGCGGTACAAGGGTTAGGAAACGTGGCGTACAAACTATGTGAGTATTTACATAAAGATGGCGCAAAATTAGTTGTTACAGATATTAATAAAGCTGCTGTTGAGCGCGTTGTAGAAGCGTTCGGTGCAACCGCAGTTGACCCAGCAGATATTTATAAACAAGATGTAGATATTTTCTCACCATGTGCATTAGGTGCTATTATTAATGATGAAACGATTCCACAACTAAAAGCAAAAGTGATTGCTGGCTCAGCGAACAATCAGCTTCAAGAGTCACGACATGGTCAAATTTTACATGAAAAAGGCATTATTTACGCACCTGATTATGTAATCAATGCTGGCGGGGTAATCAACGTAGCGGATGAACTGTACGGCTATAACCGTGAGCGTGCAATGAAGCGTGTGGAAACAATTTATGATAGCATTTCAAAAATATTAACAATTTCAAAAGAACAAGATGTACCGACATACCTAGCTGCTAATAAACTTGCAGAAGATCGTATTGCGCGTGTTGCGAAATCTCGTAGTCAGTTTTTACGCAATGAAAAAAACATTTTAAATGGTCGTTAAGCATTAAAGGCGAAAAAAGGAGGTAAAGACAATCTTTGCTTCCTTTTTTGTAAAAAGGGGGATGTTTTCATGGCACAGGAGTATGATGTTGTCATTTTAGGTGGAGGAACTGGTGGCTATGTTGCTGCGATTCGTGCAGCACAGCTCGGTTTAAAAACAGCGATTGTTGAGCAGGCAAAGCTGGGTGGTACGTGCCTACATAAAGGCTGTATCCCAAGTAAGGCATTATTAAGAAGCGCTGAAGTTTATCGTACGGCAAAGGATAGCGAATCCTTTGGTATCGAGGTTGAGGGCGTAAAGCTACAATTTGATAAAGTACAAAATCGAAAAAATACGATTATTAAAACATTGCAATCGGGTATTGAAGGCTTAATGAAAAAAGGAAAAATAGATGTTTATTATGGCACAGGTCGCATATTAGGCCCTTCTATATTTTCTCCGATGCCTGGAACGATTTCTGTTGAGCTAGCTGACGGTGGCGAAAACGAAATGCTCGTACCAACAAATGTGATTATCGCAACCGGCTCAAAGCCAGCAATGTTGGAAGGGATTCCTGTTGACGGAGAGCGTATATTAAATTCTGACCATGCGCTAGAGCTTGAGGCACTGCCTTCTTCTATATTAATTGTCGGTGGTGGCGTAATAGGTATCGAATGGGCATCAATGCTTTGTGATTTCGGTGTCGATGTAACTGTTTTAGAGTACGGGGAACGAATTTTACCAACAGAGGATGCTGATATAGCCAAAGAAATGACGAAGGCGCTGACAAAGCGAGGCGTTCAAATCGTTGTCAATGCCCGCATGCAGACAGATACATTATCGGTAGGTGAGCAAGTGTCAATTGCAGCAACTTCAGGTGATAAGACAGAGACGTACAGCGCTGAAAAAATGCTAGTAAGTGTAGGGCGTACAGCGAATAGTGAAGGAATTGGCTTAGAAAACACAGAAATCGTAACAGAGCGCTCTTATATACAAGTAAATGACAACTACCAAACGAAGGAAAGTCATATTTATGCAATTGGCGATGTGATTGGTGGAATGCAGCTTGCACATGTTGCATCACACGAAGGCATCATTGCGGTAGAGCATATTGCAAGACATAAGACGACTGCAATCCATTATCCAAATGTTGCGCGTTGCATTTACTCTTACCCTGAAGCGTCAAGTGTTGGTTTAACAGAGGCACAGGCGAAGGAGCAGGGCTTTGAAGTAAAAGTGGCAAAATTCCCATTCAAAGCAATTGGCAAAGCACTTGTGCACGGGGATGCTGAAGGCTTTGTAAAAATGATTGCGGATAGCAAAACAAATGATTTATTAGGTGTCCATATGATTGGTCCACATGTGACGGATATGATTTCAGAATCTGCGCTTGCTTTATTGCTTGATGCAAGCCCTTGGGAAATCTCACAAACGATTCATCCGCATCCATCATTAAGTGAAATTATCGGTGAAGCTGCATTAGCAGTGGAAGGGAAAGCCATTCATTTCTAAACTAGCATGTATGCAAAAATCATAGGATATAATAATGCTATAAATCGTAATGCTTTTTTAGTTGCAAAAGCATATTGAAAATGAAGCGACGAAAGGGGATGTTCGTATGTTAAAACACGAAGACCTTGGATTAACAAATGAAGATGTACTTAAAATGTACGAAACAATGCTTTTGGCAAGACGTATTGATGAGCGTATGTGGCTATTAAACCGCGCAGGGAAAATACCTTTTGTTATTTCCTGTCAAGGACAAGAGGCAGCTCAAGTTGGAGCAGCATTTGCTTTAGATAATACAAAAGATTATATTGCGCCGTATTATCGTGATATGGGCGTTGTATTACATTTTGGAATGACGGCAAAGGATTTAATGCTATCAGCATTTGCTAAGGCGGAAGACCCAAACTCTGGCGGTCGCCAAATGCCGGGGCATTTCGGCCAAAAGAAAAATCGTATTTTAACAGGTTCTTCCCCTGTAACGACACAGGTGCCGCACGCGGTAGGTGTAGCGCTTGCAGGGAAAATTCAAGAGAAAGACTTCATCACATTCGTTACGCTAGGAGAAGGCTCATCCAACCAGGGTGACTTCCATGAAGGAGCTAACTTTGCAGGCGTGCATAAGCTACCAGTTATTATTATGGTAGAAAATAACCAATATGCGATTTCAGTACCTGTTGAGCGCCAACTTGGCTGTGCCAAAGTGTCTGATCGCGGTATCGGCTATGGTATGCCGGGTGTTACAGTTGACGGAAAAAATCCGCTTGAAGTTTATAAAGTTATTAAAGAGGCGGCAGACCGTGCAAGACGTGGGGAAGGTCCAAGCTTAATTGAAGCGGTGACATATCGCTTAACAGCACACTCCTCGGATGATGATGACCGCCAATATCGAACGGCAGAAGATATTGCAGAAGGCAAGGCAAACGACCCGTTACTACTATTTGAAAACTATTTACTTGAAATGGGTGTGGCGACAACTGAAACATTTGAGGAATTAAACGCCAAAGTAGCGGTAATTGTGAATGAAGCAACAGATTACGCGGAGGCGGCACCGTATGCGAAGCCAGAGCACGCATTGAAATATGTTTATGCTGAGGAGGGTGGCGAATAATGGCTGTTATTTCTTATATTGATGCAATCAATTTAGCAATGAAGGAAGAAATGGAACGCGATGAGCGTGTTTTCGTTCTAGGGGAAGACGTTGGACGAAAGGGTGGCGTATTTAAAGCAACAACAGGGCTTTACAATCAATTTGGGGAGTACCGTGTTTTAGATACACCTTTAGCAGAAAGTGCCATTGCTGGTGTAGCAATTGGAGCAGCAATGTATGGGATGCGTCCAATCGCAGAAATGCAATTTGCTGATTTCATTATGCCTGCTGTGAACCAAATTGTTTCCGAGGCAGCCAAAATTCGTTATCGCTCAAACAACGATTGGTCATGCCCACTCGTTGTGCGTGCACCATTTGGTGGCGGCATACACGGAGCACTTTATCATTCTCAGTCGGTAGAAGCGATGTTCGCCAATACACCAGGCTTAAAAATCGTTATCCCATCTACACCTTACGATGCGAAAGGTTTATTAAAGGCTGCGATTCGTGATGAGGATCCTGTGCTATTTTTCGAGCATAAGCGTGCTTATCGTTTAATTAAAGGGGAAGTGCCGACAGATGATTATACATTACCTATCGGAAAAGCTGATGTGAAGCGCGAAGGTGATGACATCACAGTAATCACTTACGGCTTAGCTGTTCATTTTGCATTGCAGGCGGCAGAGCGCTTGGCAGCAGACGGTATCGAAGCGCATATTTTAGATTTGCGCACGGTCTATCCATTAGACAAGGAAGCGATTATTGAAGCGGCAAGTAAAACAGGTAAAGTATTGCTTGTAACAGAAGATAATATGGAAGGCAGCATTATGAGTGAGGTATCAGCAATTATTGCGGAGCATTGCTTATTTGAGCTAGACGCACCGATTAAGCGCCTTGCGGGACCAGACGTTCCTGCAATGCCTTACGCGCCGACAATGGAGAAGTTTTTCATGATTAATCCTGATAAAGTTGAGCAAGCAATGCGCGAGCTTGCTGCATTTTAAGGAGGGGTAACAATGGCTATTCAAAATATCGTAATGCCTCAGTTAGGTGAAAGTGTAACGGAGGGAACAATCGAGCGCTGGCTTGTAAAGCCTGGTGATAAAGTGAATAAGTACGATCCATTAGCAGAAGTGAATACTGACAAAGTAAATGCAGAAATTCCATCCTCATTTGCTGGTATCGTCGGCGAGTTAATTGCCAATGAGGGAGAAACATTACCTGTTGGTGCAATTGTTTGTACAATTGAGGTCGAAGGTGAGGTGGCTGCCCCACCAGCAGAAAAAACATCGAATGTTAGCTCGGCTATTTTAAATGCCGGTGTGCAGCATAAGGAGGAGCCACAAGCGCAAGCAAAGCCTGCTGCACAGCAGGAGGAAAAGGCACCGCGTGATAAAGCACGCTATTCACCTGCCGTATTAACATTAGCGGCGGAGCATAATATTGATTTATCATTAGTGACAGGCAGCGGTGTAGGCGGACGCATTACACGTAAAGATTTACAGGCAATTATTGCGTCAGGTCAAATTCCAACTGCGCCAGCGCAAACGGAAGTAGCATCAACACCATCAGCGGAGCAAGCACCTGCCCAGCAACAAGTACAAGCCTCAGCAGCACTAGCGGTTCCAACGGCTGCTGGCGATGTAGAAATTCCTGTGACGGCAGTGCGTCGTGCTATTGCAAACAATATGCTACGTAGTAAGCACGAAGCACCACACGCTTGGATGATGATGGAGGTGGACGTGACAAATTTAGTTGCGTACCGTGATTCTATTAAAAATGAGTTCAAGCGCAATGAGGGCTTTAATTTAACGTATTTTGCCTTCTTTATGAAAGCAGTGAGCCAAGCGTTGAAGGAATTCCCGATGATGAATTCAATGTGGGCTGGCGATAAAATCATCCAGAAAAAAGTTATCAATTTATCAATTGCTGTTGCAACAGAGGATGCTTTATTCGTACCGGTTATTAAAAATGTCGATGAAAAGTCGGTTAAAGGAATCGCGCGTGAAATTCACGAATTGTCTCAGCTAGTGCGTACAGGTAAGCTGCGCTCTGAGCATATGCAAGGCGGTACATTTACAGTTAATAACACAGGCTCATTCGGCTCAGTTCAATCAATGGGGATTATTAATTATCCGCAGGCAGCGATTTTGCAAGTGGAAGCAATTGTCAAGCGCCCTGTGATTATGGATGGAAATATGTTCGCTGCTCGTGATATGGTGAATTTATGTTTATCATTAGATCATCGAGTTTTAGATGGGCTTGTTTGCGGAAAATTTCTGAATAGAGTAAAAGAAATACTCGAAAATGTTAATAAAGAGACGATGTCAGTCTACTGACATCTGCTAGAAAGCCCGCCAGAGCGGGCTTTCTTTGATTTTTCCTCTTTCTTGTCAGGTATTTCTCATGTAATATATAAAGTAGTAAAAGATAAAGGGGGAAGCTGATAAGCGATCATATGACAATAAATATGAAAGATATTCAGTTTGCATCAGCTAGCTATGAACAATGGCAGGAGCAGGCAATAAAGGCGCTGAAGGGCAAGCCGTTTGAATCTTTATTCACTAAAACAGTGGAAGGCATTACACTGGAGCCAATTTATACAGGGGCAACATTAATTGAAAAATTAGGGGACCAGCTAGAAAAACAAGTTGCTACAATTCGCACAATGAAGGTCGCTGATACATTTGAAATTGCCCAACAAATATATGGGGATACGCCGGAGCAATTTTTAGCGAACTTACAAGAAAGCTTAGCGCGAGGAAATGAAGTACTAACAATTGATAGTCGTGTATCCTTCTCATGGGATGATGCCATTTTAGCGAGCTTAGCAGATTTTATTACAGAATATACTTTTAAGTTCATCGTACAAAACAGCAATGACCCATTATTAAATGTATTCAAAAAAATTGCGGAAGAGAAAAAGCAAAATGTAACAGGCTTTATTATTTCGGAGGAAGCGTTTGCATTACCTAATTTTCCAAATATCCGCACAATGCATAGCAATACAGTGAAATATCATAATGAAGGAGCAAATGCTGTACAGGAGCTAGCTATTGCACTTGCCGAGGCAAGTCATTTGGCAAAGCAGGTAGATAGCTATGAGGCATTTGCACAGAAGTTCTTTGTTAGCTTTGCGATTGACACGCAGTTCTTTATGGAAATTGCAAAAATCCGGGCATTTAAAGTGCTTTGGAAAGCGTTTTCCAAGGGGGTAGGTCATGAGGCAGTTGCAGTGCCAATCATTGCTGAAACTTCTGTTCGTAGCTTTTCGAAACTGGATGTTTACGTCAACTTACTGCGCGCAGGCAATGAGGCATTTGCTGGTATAATCGGCGGTGTGGACGTCTTCACAGTACATCCACACGACGTTTTAACAAAGCCAACGGAGCAATCGATTCGCATAGCGCGTAATATACTTCTTGTAGCCGCTGAAGAGTCGCATGTTTTAAATGTGGTCGATCCGTCAGGTGGCTCATACTTTATTGAAGCATTAACAGCCGATTTAGTGAAAGAAGCGTGGCAGCTATTTTTACAAATTGAAGAAGCTGGAGGGCTAGATGCATATCCAATCGAAAAGCAGATTGAGGAAGTGTATAAGACGCGTATTCAGCAAATAGAAACGCGTAAGGTGTCTTTAATTGGGACAAATATTTATGCTAATCCTGCTGATGAAGTCGGTACTGAGGATAATGAGCAATTTGCACATGTAAAGCGACTAGCGATTCCATTTGAAAAAGTACGTGCAAACTATGCGCAATGTAATGCAAAAATGGCGGTTTTAACATTTGGTGAATTGAAAAACTTTAAAGCGCGAGCGGATTTTGTCGCAGGCTTTTTAGCAACTGCGGGTGTGACGATGGCACAGTCGGATGCGATTGCGACAATTGAAGAAGCGAAGCGCTGGCTAGCCACTGCTGATTATAACTATATCGTTGTAGCAGCAACAGATGAGGATACATTACAATTAGTGCCCGCTTTATTACAAGTAAAGCAGGACAAGCAGCTACTAGATGTTGCAGGTAAATTTAAAGAGCAAGAGCAGGAATGGCTAGCTGCTGGATTAAATGGCTTTATTTTTGCTGGTCAAAACATTACGGAAAAGCTAAATGCAGTGATGGCAAGCTTAAAGGAGGTACAAAGATGAATGCGAACTTTCAGGGGATTGTCATCGAGGATGTACTAGCTGGAGAAGGGCTACAAGCTACAAGTACATTTATGACAAATGAAGGCATCGAAGTGAAAAATGTTTATACGAAAAAAGATGTTAAAGACGCTAAGCATTTACAAGATGTAGCAGGCATCGCCCCGAATACAAGGGGACCATATCCGACAATGTATGTTGCGCGTCCATGGACAGTACGTCAATATGCGGGTTTCTCAACAGCGGAAGAATCAAATGCTTTTTACCGACGCAATTTAGCGATGGGGCAAAAAGGGCTATCAGTTGCCTTCGATTTAGCAACACATCGCGGCTACGATTCTGACCATCCCCGCGTAACAGGTGATGTTGGAAAAGCGGGTGTAGCTATTGACTCTGTAGAGGACGCCAAAATTTTATTTGACGGCATTCCACTAGACCAAATGTCGGTATCGATGACGATGAACGGAGCGGTATTACCTGTATTAGCGTTTTATATCGTGGCAGCGGAGGAGCAGGGCGTTAAGCCGGAGCAGCTTGCAGGGACGATTCAGAATGATATTTTAAAGGAATATATGGTGCGTAATACGTATATTTACCCGCCAGCAATGTCAATGAAAATTATCGCTGATATTTTTGAATACACGGCGAAATTTATGCCGAAATTCAATTCGATTTCCATTTCGGGCTACCATATTCAAGAAGCTGGCGCAACAAATGATATCGAGCTTGCTTACACTTTGGCTGATGGCTTGGAATATGTGCGCACAGGCTTAAAGGCAGGAATTGATATTGACGCCTTTGCCCCGCGCCTCTCCTTCTTCTGGGCGATTGGCATGAACTATTATATGGAAATTGCAAAAATGCGTGCAGCACGTCGAATTTGGGCACAAATGATGTCAACATTTAATCCGAAAAATGAGAAATCATTAGCATTAAGAACGCATTCACAAACATCTGGCTGGTCATTAACAGAGCAAGACCCATTCAACAATGTGACGCGTACTTTAATCGAAGCAAACGCAGCAGCTATGGGACATACACAATCATTGCACACCAATGCACTAGATGAGGCCATTGCTTTACCGACTGATTTTTCGGCACGTATCGCGCGTAATACACAGCTATTTTTACAGGAAGAAACGGGTATGACAAAAGTGATTGACCCATGGGGTGGCTCATACTATGTAGAGAAGCTAACAGAAGAATTGACAGAAAAAGCATGGGCTTTAATTGAGGAAATTGAAGAGCTTGGAGGTATGGCGAAAGCAATCGACACAGGCTTACCAAAAATGAAGGTAGAGGAGGCTGCTGCAAAGCGTCAAGCGAAAATCGATTCGAAAACAGAAACGATTGTCGGTGTAAATAAATATCGTTTAGCAGAGGAAGAGCCAATCGATATTTTAGATATTGATAACGCTGTCGTGCGCGAGCAGCAAATTGAACGTTTAGAAAAAATGAAAGCTAATCGCAATGAAGAGGAAGTTCAAAAGCATTTAGCACGTCTGACAAAGGCGGCACAAACTGGTGAGGAAAACTTGCTAGCAGTAGCTGTGGACGCGGCGCGTGCGCGTGCATCGCTAGGTGAAATTTCAGATGCCATTGAGAAGGTATCAGGTCGTCATAAAGCGATTATCCGCTCAATCTCAGGCGTTTACTCTTCCAATTTCTCAGATGAAGAGCAAATTAATGAAGTGAAGCAAATGACGGAAGAATTCCTTGAAAACGAAGGACGCCGCCCGCGTATTTTAGTTGCAAAAATGGGGCAGGACGGACATGACCGTGGTGCAAAAGTTATCGCAACGGGCTATGCAGACTTAGGCTTTGACGTAGATATTTCACCATTATTTATGACGCCAGAAGAAACGGCTCAAATGGCTGTGGAAAACGATGTTCATTGCGTAGGTGTATCCTCGTTAGCGGCAGGTCATAAAACGCTCGTACCAGAGCTAGTAGGTGAACTGAAAAAGCTTGGACGTGAAGATATCATTGTTATTTGTGGCGGGGTTATTCCAGCACAGGATTACGAATTTTTATATGAAGCAGGTGCGGTTGCGATTTTTGGTCCAGGTACAGTAATTCCTGTTTCCGCACAAAAGATTATTGAGGAAATTTATAAACAATTAGGCTACGAGGAAGTGGCAGAGTAATGGAAAAACGCTCGGAGCAACAAAGTGCGCTATTTGTAATGGACGGTGTGGAAGGTGGTCATGACGGTATGAATTATGGCACGCCGAGAAAATTCCGTAAAAAACAACAAGATACACTTGATGTTGTTACACTGGCCGAGGAGGTGCGGGCAGGTAACCGCATTTCCCTGTCAAAAGCGATTACCCTTATTGAAAGTTCGAATGCCACACATAAACAGCAGGCGCAAAATTTATTGCAGGAGCTGCTACCATATACAGGAAGGAGCATCCGTATCGGTATTACAGGCGTCCCCGGTGCTGGGAAAAGCTCCTTTATCGAAGCTTTTGGTTCCATGCTTTGCGATATGGGGAAAAAGGTAGCTGTTTTAGCAATTGACCCAAGCTCCTCCATTTCAGGAGGCAGTATTTTAGGGGATAAAACGAGAATGGAGGAGCTTGTGCGTAAGCCAAACGCCTACGTTCGCCCGTCCCCGAGCGCTGGTACATTAGGTGGTGTTCATAAAAAAACACGAGAAACGATGCTTGTTTGTGAGGCAGCAGGCTATGACATCATTTTAATTGAAACAGTAGGGGTCGGACAAAGTGAGACGTATGTGCGCGGTATGGTTGATTTCTTCTTACTTCTTGTGCTAACAGGCGCGGGCGATGAATTGCAGGGAATGAAAAAAGGTATTATGGAGCTGGCAGATGGTATTATTGTTCATAAAAGCGATGGTGATAATATTCGCCCAGCCCGTAAAACGATGCAAGAATACAAGCAAATTTTGCATTTTTTACAGCCTGCCACACCAGGCTGGATGAGCACAGCACTCACTGTTTCCTCACACGCTAAAACAGGTCTTCAGGAAACATGGCAAATGATTGAGCAATTTCAGGAAAAGGTGCAAGCCTCTAATTATTGGTCGATACGTCGCCATGAGCAAACGCGCGATTGGTTTCATGCGATGATTATGGACCATTTGCATGATTCCTTTTATCAAAATGCAGACAATAAAATGCAAGTAAACATGCTTGAACAAGCGATTTTACAGGGGAAATTAACGGTCACACAAGGTGTCAATAAGCTCTTTGAAAAATAAACGGATACAATGAAAATCAGTTCTTTGCATATCATTAATTGTCTTGCTATGATGAGATAGTATGAAAGGAGCGAATACAATTATGAACATGGACTATGATTTATTTATGCAACAAATTACAACAACCGCTCGTGCTGAAATGGAAGCTGCGGGCTATGAGCAATTGCGTACACCTGAAGAGGTAGAGGCAGCATTTGCTCGCCCAGGTACGACATTAGTAATGGTGAACTCGGTATGTGGCTGTGCAGGCGGTATTGCACGTCCAGCAGCAACACAAGCAGTTCATTACGATAAACGTCCCGACCATTTGGTAACAGTGTTTGCCGGTCAAGATAAAGAGGCAACTGCGGCGGCTCGTTATCATTTTGGTGAAGACCATTTACCATCCTCACCATCCTTTGTACTATTAAAAGATGGACAAGTTGTAGCGGAAGTTGGACGCTATGAAATCGAAGGACATGACCCAATGTCTGTCGTATTAAACTTGCAAGGTAATTTCGAAGAATATTGTGAAGAAGTGTAAGTCAAAAGCTCACGATAACTATTAACAAGCAATGAAAAATAGAGGGGACGTCCAAAAGCCGTGCATCATCGGTATTTTGGACACTGACGATGGTGTTTTGGCAAAAGGGTTGCAGAGAGCTTTCTTTGAAAACGAGAGAAGCAAAAAGTTTAGCGGTGTTTCTCTTAAGTAAAGGAGAAGAGCAAATATCTCTTTTTCAATGCGATTCCAATACAAAATGCCCTTTTCGGACAGCCCCTCCGTATTTTTCACGCGAGAAGAGGAGCCTTCATTCCAATGAAAAAGTTTTCGATTGGCTACCGAACGTTAAAAACGGCTGTTGGCGCAGCACTTGCAATCGCAATCGCACATTTTTTCGATTTACAATTTTATACGGCAGCAGGTATTTTAACGATTTTATGTATTCAACCAACAAAAAGAAAATCTGTTCATGCGGTTTATACAAGATTTGTTGCTAGTATATTAGGGATGTTGCTAGCATGGTTATGCTTTGAGCTAATTAGTTATCATCCGATTATGCTAGGGTTAATGTTCATTGTTTTTATTCCTTTGCTCGTATCATTTCACATTACAGCAGGCTTTGTATCGAGCGCTGTAATCATTTTGCATATTTATTCGGTAGGGCACTTTTCGCTAGCTCTTTTACAAAATGAAATAAGCTTAATGCTTATCGGCTATGGTGTAGGATTAGCAGTTAATATGTATATGCCTGATATTCAACCGAAGCTAGACAAATATCGCCTACAAATTGAGGCATATTACCAAAAGATATTTTCAGAAATTGCGCAATATTTAAGGAATGGAGATACATTGTGGGATGGCAATGAGCTGATTGAAGCGGCAACTGTTATTAATAAAGCGAAGGCGCTTGCCTTTCAGGATGTTGAAAACCACTTAACGCGCAAAAGTAATTTATATTATGTATATTTTGATATGCGAGAACAGCAGCTTGAAATAATTGAACGAATTTTACCGAAAATTACTGCTTTGCCTGTTATAGTACAACAGGCGGAAATAGTAGCTGTTTTTATGGAGGATTTAAGTGAGCATGTGCATTCGGGAAATACAGCTAGTCACTTTATTGAAAAGCTAGATGCTGTCAAGGTAAAGTTTGCACAGTTGCCTTTGCCGACAAACCATCAAACCTTTTTGGCGATGGCAGCACTGTATCAATGCATCGAAGAAATGGATAAGTATTTAGCGATTAAACGGTCTTTTGCGGGCTTGCAAAAATAAAAGAGGGTGCTATAAAAGCAACCCCTTTTACATAATAGCCGCTACACCCATTGCGATTGTTGAAACTAACATAATGACAACCATTGAGTAAACTACGACCTTTTGAAATTTTTTATTGCTCATTTCTAATCGCTCCTTAAGCATGTCTGTATTTAGTTTATCAAATCTTTGAAATTTCTCAAGCACAATTGACTGTAGGGGGATAATAATTCGATGAAAAAAGTAGATCATATCGGGATAGCTGTGAAAAATATTGAGGAGCGCATTACATATTACACAGAAACGCTCGGGCTCACTTTATTGAAAATAGAAGAGGTCGCTTCTCAAAAAGTGAAAGTTGCTTTTATCGATGCTGGTAATGTCAAATTAGAGTTGCTCGCACCGATGAGTGAAGAAAGCACAATTCATAACTTCATAGAAAAGCGCGGGGAAGGCATTCACCATATTGCGTTCGGGGTAACGGATATTCGTGAGCGCATGGCAGAGCTACGTGAAAAAGGCGTACGCCTGCTGTCAGAGGAGCCGGGTCCTGGTGCTGGTGGCGCAGAGGTAGCATTTTTACATCCGAAAGATTCATTCGGCGTACTTTACGAATTATGTGACAAAAGTGGAAAAGGGGAATAAAAATAATGACAACAACAATTGATATGTTTGACAAAATCCATGAGCTATATGACCGCAAAAGCGTGATTGAACAAGGTGGTGGCGATGCTCGTATCGCTAAGCAGCATGAAAAGGGGAAATTAACTGCTCGCGAGCGCATCGAGTTATTATTAGATGAAGGGACATTTGTTGAAATTAATCCATTTATTACGCACCGCACAATTGATTTTGGCATGGCTGATTTAGAGGGCCCTGGTGATGGCGTTGTTACAGGCTTCGGAAAAATTAACGGACGCAATGTCTATTTATTCGCACAAGATTTTACGGTTTTCGGTGGTGCACTTGGCGAAATGCACGCGAAAAAAATCGCAGCAGTAATGGACTTAGCAGCTAAAAACGGCACACCTTTTATCGGCATTAACGATTCCGGTGGCGCGCGCATTCAAGAAGGGGTATTATCATTAGACGGTTACGGTCATATTTTCTACCGCAACTCGATTTACTCGGGTGTGATTCCACAAATCTCTGTAATTATGGGGCCTTGCGCGGGGGGAGCTGTCTATTCTCCTGCAATTACAGACTTTATTTTAATGGTCGATAAAACATCACAAATGTTTATTACAGGGCCAAAGGTAATTGAAACAGTAACAGGTGAGCAAATTTCATCTGAAGGCTTAGGTGGCTCAAAGGTGCATAATACGATTAGCGGTAACGCACATTTCCGCGCACCGAATGAAGAAGAAGCAATCAAGCAAATTCAACAGCTATTAAGCTATTTACCACAAAATAATAAAGAAAAGGCTCCGAAAGCGCCATACACTGCTGGTGACGAATATCGTTCAGAGCTTGTGGACGTTGTGCCAATTGACCAAACGAAATCATACGATGTACGTAAAGTGGTCGAGCAAGTTGTCGATGAAGGCTCCTTTATGGAAGTGCAAAAGGAATTTGCGAAAAACGTCGTAGTAGGCTTTGCTCGTATCGCAGGCGAATCTGTCGGTTTAGTATGTAACCAGCCGAAGTTTTTAGCTGGTGGCTTAGACATCGACTCGTCAGATAAGCTAGCACGCTTCGTTCGTACTTGTGACGCTTATAACGTACCTGTGATTACATTTGAGGATGTATCAGGCTTCTTCCCGGGCGTGAAGCAAGAGCATGGGGGCATCATCCGCCATGGGGCGAAAATTTTATACGCATACTCAGAGGCAACAGTACCAAAAATTACAGTAATTTTACGTAAAGCTTATGGTGGTGCATATGTTGCACTAAATTCAAAGGCAATAGGAGCAGACCTCGTATTCGCTTGGCCGAATGCAGAAATTGCTGTGATGGGTGCAGCAGGTGCAGCAAATATTATCCATGCAGGCGAAATCGCGAAATCAAGCGACCCAGAGGCAACACGTGCAGCAAAAATCGAAGAATACAAAGAGAAATTTGCGAATCCATATGTAGCGGCATCGCGCGGTATGGTAGACGATGTTATTGACCCTCGTGAAACACGCATTAAGCTTATTCAAGCATTAGATATGCTATCAACAAAGCATGAGGACCGACCATATAAAAAACATGGGAATATCCCATTATAAAGCAGGAGAGAAGCGTCCAAAATGTTGTGCAATTGCCGGCATTTTGGACGCTTTTTATAGTTCTAAGGTAACGATTCGCTCATTAACGAGTGAGATTCGCTCGTTAAAATTGAAAATTCGCTCACTAACGGGGCAAATTCGCCCGCAAACATTTATTGGGTGCTATAATCAAACTAGGAGGGATGGCAATGGAGTGGAAAGAACTACAGCAGCAATATACGGACTATCAAATGCGTTTATTAGCAATCGAAAAGTTAACGAAGCAAAAGCAAGCAATTGAGCAGCAAATTCGCCGAGCACAGCGTGATATTGAAAGCTACGAACAGCAATTATTCGAGGCTAGAAAGCAATTAAATAAGCTCGATCAATTTTCCTTTGTTCAGCTATTCCATAAATGGACAGGAAAATACGATGAGTTGCTTGAAGAGCAGTTTGGCGTTGTAGCGACAAAGGAATTAAAATTAATTGAAAGTCAGCTTATGTATGAGGATTTGCAGCATGACTTAAATGCTTTATGCGATAAATTAAGGGGAGCAGATGAGCAAGCGATTATACAGCAAATAGAAAAATTGACGAGGAAAAAAGAGCTCTGGCTTATGCAGCATGCACCGAAGCAAGCAGAGAAATTAAATGAATTGCTAGAGCAGGAGTTATATGCTAAACAATTGAAAAAGGAAATTATTGAGGCGCAAACAGCCGGTAAAGATGCAATGCGTGCTTTAACGGACGCAGTTGAATGTTTAGTGAAGGCTAAAAGCTATTCAACATGGGATACGTTTTTAGGCGGTGGTCTCATTGTGACAGCGATGAAGCATGAAAAATTAAACCATTCAGAAGCTTATATTCATAAGGCACAAATTGCACTTCAACGCTTCCATAATGAGCTGCTTGATATACAGAATTTGCAGCATAAAGCATTTACGGTTGAAGTAGATGGCTTTGTTAAATTTGCAGATTATTTCTTTGATGATATATTTTCAGCATGGTCCATACATTCAAAAATCGCCACATCCATTGAGCAGCTATCGCGCGTACAGGATGACGTCGCAAACACACAGCTTATGCTTGAAAATAAACTTTCCTATTTGCTTGAAAAAGAAAAGGATATTGCCAAGCAACGCGAAAATATTTTTTCTAAAGATGATGAATCATTGTTTTTCTAAACATAGCAACGTACAATAAGATTAGTGTGAATTTTCAATTACAACCTACATAACAAGGAGTTTTCAACTATGACAAGTCGTTTAATAAATGAATTTTTAGAGCTAGTACAAATTGATTCTGAAACAAAACATGAGGAGAAGATTGCGCCTGTTTTAGTGGCGAAATTACAGGAGCTAGGCTTCGATGTATTCCAAGATGATGCACATACACGCAACGGCCATGGAGCTGGCAATATTATTGCTACATTGCAAGGTAATGCAGATGTAGAGCCAATTTATTTTACATGCCATATGGACACGGTAGTGCCGGGTGTCGGTATCCGTCCCGAAGTTCGCGATGATGGCTATATTTACTCAGACGGCACAACAATTTTAGGTGCAGATGATAAGGCGGGTATTTCCGCATTATTTGAAATGGTGCGCCGTTTAAAGGAAGAAAATATCGCACATGGTACAATTCAATTTATTATTACAGCAGGTGAAGAGAGCGGCTTAGTAGGCGCAAAGGAATTGAATCCTAAGCATATTATTGCAAAATATGGCTTCGCGGTAGATAGCAGTGGAAAAGTGGGCGAAATCGTCACAGCAGCACCGTTCCAAGCAAAGGTTAACGCAAAAATCATTGGTAAGTCAGCACATGCTGGTGTAGCACCAGAAAAAGGTATTTCAGCCATTACAATTGCTGCAAAAGCGATAGCTCAAATGAAGCTAGGGCGCTTAGATTTTGAAACAACAGCAAATATTGGGCGCTTTGAGGGTGGAAAGGCAACAAATATCGTGTGTGATGAAGTATTAATTTTAGCTGAGGCGCGTTCAATTGTAGAAGAAAAATTAAATGCGCAAACAGCACATATGAAAGAAATATTTGAGCGTACTGCTGCTGAATTAGGCGGTCGTGCAGAGGTGGAAGTAAAGCTGATGTATCCGGGCTTCCGTGTAACTGAGAGCGATAAAGTTGTACAAGTAGCTACAGCTGCAGTTCGTGCAATTGGTGGTGAGCCAAAGCTATTTGCGTCAGGTGGCGGTAGCGATGCAAATATTATATCAGGTTTTGGTATCCCGACAGTAAATTTTGCAGTTGGCTATGAGGAAATTCATACGACGAATGAGCGCATGCCAATTTCTGAATTAGAAAAGCTGACGAGCTTATTAGTAGAAGTTGTGAAACAAACAGTGAAATAGGGGAGGGCAAATCATGGACTTTCGTAAATCAGTTGTTTTTGGTTGCGGCAATGAAGAATATGCTGCACCAGTTGAGCAAGTAGTATCAATTGAAAAGCTTGAGCAAATCACACCCATTCCACATTTGCCCGACTACTTACTTGGCTTTACACGAATTCGAGGCGAATTAATACCAGTTATTGATTTTCAACGAATTTTATATAATACGCCAAGCACAGGTGATTTAGTGCGCATGATTGTACTAAATACAGACATCGTCAATTACGGACTTGTCGTATCTGATGCGAAGGAAATTTTAGATTTTAGCGATAACGAATTACAGCAAATCGGATTGGTCAACTATGCTAAAACAAAATATTTTACAGCCGTTGCAAATCTAGAAAACCGCATGATTACATGTGTTGACCCAAAAATTCTAGTCAATTCTTTAGATGGTATTCGAGAAATTATTGAATATATGCATAAAATGCTAGAAAATGAACAGGAAAATTAATTTACTTAAAAAGCTGATGCACAAATGCATCAGCTTTTTAAGCAGTAAATTGAAAGAAATTGTAGATAAATTAATAAAACTCGCAACTTACAACATAAAAAAACAACTAAAATATATTTTGAAACTTTTTGATACTTTAAACGGTATAAAAGCTGTGAACAAAATAGAGAAAGAGGTGTGTATATGTTAAAGGAACCTTATCGACCAAAAATTAATCTTCCAAAATCAACTACAGAAAAAATTGCAGATATTATAGGTATTGCTGCGCTATTATTTGCTGTTATATTTATTGCTTTAAATTGGACAACTTTGCCTGCACAAGTGCCGATGCATTTTAATGGAGTTGGTGAAATAGATCGTTGGGGCTCCAAATACGAAATACTTATTTTGCCGATTATAGGCATCGCCTTATTTTTCATGCTGCAAATATTAGAAAAAAAGCCGCATTTGCATAATTATCCCGCGCGTCTAAATGAATCAAATGTAGAGCAGTTTTATAAAGCAAGTAAAAAAGTATTGAACTACACGAAAAATATATGTTGCCTTATTTTTGCGTATATTACATATGAAATTGTAATAATTGCTCAACAAAAAAAGCTATTGCTTGACTCATCTACTTTAATTGTGCTACTCGTGTTACTTTTTAGCATTATAATTTTCGGTATTGTTAAAATGATGAAAATCAAATGAGGGAGGCGCCGACAAACAGTGTAGTTGCTTGATGGGCGCTTTTTCTATTGTTTCAGCAAAGAATTTACCCGTGACAATAGTGAGAGCTTTCTGAAAAGGGGATTTTGTTTTGTAAGCGCATGTTTCCATATTAAATAATTACTAAATTCGCGTGCTCCTACAGTAGTTATATCGCAGTAGGAGTATCTCCAAATGACCTTTTAGAAGCCCTCACCGCTAACCCTCGTGTTTCTCCCGTTTTCAAAGAAAGCGCTATTTTGCCAAAATAGCAGCAATGCGTGGTTTTTGGACGCCTCCTAATTGGGACATTTGTATCTAGTTTTGCATAGCATAAGGCGAGCTTATATTTTAGAGGAGGCTAAAAAGTGTATTATAACGGCTATTATTATGCACAAACACCGATGCAGCAATATCCGTATCATCCAATGATGCCGCAACATCCTATGCAGCCGAACAACCCGTGGCATTGGCCGCATGATGACAGCACGTCAATGCGAGATTATGGTAGGCATCCGTATGTAGTTAACTTGCGCAATGCCACAATACAAAATCAGGCATTTCGTAGAGCGATTTGGACGGGAAAGCATTTGCAAACGACGTTGATGAATATTCGTGTTGGCGAGGATATCGGCATGGAGCGTCATCCAGCAACAGACCAATTGCTCTATATTGAGGAAGGGCAAGGCTTCGTTCGAATAGGCGACCGTAGAGATTATTTTGAGGTAGAGCGGGCTGTAAATGCAGGGGATGCGATTTTTGTACCTGCTGGAAAATGGCATAATGTCATTAATATTGGGCGACAGCCATTAAAGCTGTTTTCGATTTATGCTCCACCTGACCACCCATTTGGTACAGTGGAAAAGCGTAAAAAATGAATCCTTTAAGCACACTTCCACGTAGAATATAGATAAAGGAAGGTGCTTGCTATGGAAAAAATAATTCAACTGTTCGAACAAAATTACAAAGAAATTGAAAAATTTGCAGGATGGTCTGTAGGGAAACCGGTTGTTTTGCTAATGGCATCATACTACACGGTGAGACAACAAGAAGTTAATATCGCTGAATTAGAGGAAGCTGTTAGCGCAATAAAAAAAGAAACAGGCTTCTTTTCCACATTGCGCACAAATCTTTTAGTGCAGTATATTTATGCAATGCATATTGCAGGCGAGCCGGACAAAAAGGAAGCAATTAATGAATTATTAAGCAATACGGAGATTTTACGCAAAGCAAAGTTCTCAAACACATCTTATACAACGATTGCAGCGCTATTTTTAACAAATGAATTTAAAGAACAACAAGCACAGCGGGCACAGATAGTTTATCGTGAAATGCGGAAAAGACATAAATTCTTAACTTCTTATGACGACGTGCCAGTGGCTGTATTATTTGCGCTAGATGATGTAGATATTGAGCTGCGTACAAATACGATGCGCCGTTATTATGATGAGCTAAAGGAAGCAAAATTTTCACAAGGAAACGAACTTCAGGCATTGTCGCAAATTTTAACAATGCCAAGTATTGAGTATAATGAACAATTCGTACCTTACATCATTGCAATCAAACAGCAATTAGAACAGGCAAAAATTAAGGTGCGACCAGCCCTTTATATTTCAATAGGATTTTTAGCATTGACACAAATTAACGATAAACAGCTTCGGCAATTGATTGAGCTCTATGAAATGTTTAAAAGTCAAAAATATTTAAAATGGTACAAAGATCAAGCATTCGCCATTGCAGTACAGCAATATTTACCAACTCGTACACTTGAGGCAAACGAATTATTATCTGTTGTTTCGATTGAATTGCTTATTTCAATGCAATATGCGATTATGGCCGCAACAACTGCAGTAGCAGTTAGTTCAAGCAGTAGCGGTGATTAGGAGATAACGGGGCTGTCCAAAAAGGCAGCCCTTCTTTTAATGCAATAGAAAGAGCATAATTGATTAAAACACTAACGAAATGTCCGGAAAGCAGTGCTTTCGCACATTTTTTTGGACGCCTCCTTAAGAATAGCTGTTCGCATTTCAACATTTTGCGTATAATAGAGAAAAGGAGGTGTGGTGAATGGCAAGTCGTGTTATTGTACATATTGATATGAACTGTTTTTATGCTTCTGTTGAACAAGTTTTTGAGCCTAGCTTAAAGGGCAAGCCAATTGCGATTGCGGGAAATCCGAAAGAGCGTCGAGGGATTATTATTACTTGCTCCTATGAGGCGCGTGCCTTTGGTGTGAAAACGACGATGACAGTGCATGAGGCGAAAAAACTTTGCCCGCAACTTATTATTCTACCACCGAATTTTGAGCGTTATCGCCACGCCTCTAAAAAATTTTTCCAGCTATTACGTGAATATACAGAGCTTGTTGAGCCTGTTTCAATCGATGAAAGCTATATTGATATTAGCGACTTATGCACGAAGCGCCATGCGATGGAAATTGTCCGAGAAATTCAGCAACGTATATATACAGAGTTGAATCTTCCTTGTTCACTTGGCGTTGCGCCAAATAAATTTTTAGCAAAAACAGCTTCTGATATGAAAAAGCCAATGGGCATTACCGTTTTACGCAAGCGTGATATTTCTGAAAAGCTTTGGCCATTATCTGTTATTGCGATGCACGGTGTTGGTAAAAAAACAGCGAATAAGCTTGCGACAATTGGGATTACAACAATTGAACAGCTGGCAAAGGTGGAAGGGTATAAAATTCGGCAGCTACTCGGTGTTAACGGAGAGCGCTTAAAGGCACGAGCAAATGGAGAGGATAATCGAGAAGTTAATCCAGATTCAATTTATGATACAAAAAGCGTCGGCAATTCTACTACATTACCGCGTGATGAAACGAATTATGAAGCTTTACAAGCAATTATCAAAAAACTTAGCTCAAAAGTGGCGCAGCGCTTAAAAGCGAAGCGGCTTGCAGGAACAACCGTGACCATTTATATTCGAGATGCAGATTGGCATAATCAAACACGAAGTAAGTCAGTGAAAAACGCTATTGCCAGTGAAGCAGATATTTTCGAAATAGCATGGGCGCTATTTATGAAGCATTGGGATGAAGCTCCTGTTCGTTTACTAGGCGTGACAGTATCCAATGTTGCTGACCAACAACATGTCACACAGCAGCTCGGCCTATTTGATTATGAGGAGCAAATTAAAGATGAGCCGATTGTCGAATTAGTGCAGCAGCTTGAGCGTAAATTCGGTAAAGGAGCAATTAAGCGAGGTGTGGTAGCACCAGCACAAGGGAAGTATCAAGCAAATACGAGCTTTAGTAAAGATTTTTTGGATGATTTTGATTCGATAGAGCCGAAATCTTCAAAAAGACCTTCAAATTAACACCAATATGACGAAAGGAGGGAATAATTTGAAACTGCATTTTTTAGGAACAGGTGCAGGTATGCCCTCAAAAGAACGCAATACGAGTTCGATTGCCATGAAGTTACTTGAAGAACGAGGGACAATATGGCTATTTGATTGTGGAGAGGCAACACAGCATCAAATCCTCCACACGACAATTAAACCACGTAAAATAGAAAAAATATTTATTACCCATTTACACGGGGACCATATTTTCGGTTTACCAGGATTATTAAGCTCCCGTTCTTTTTTAGGTGGCGAGGATACATTAACGATTTACGGTCCAGTAGGCTTAAAAAATTGGATTGAAACAACGCTTGCACTTACTACAACCCATTTGAGCTATCCTATAAAATATGTAGAAGTGACAGAAGGCATTATTTTCGAGGATGAGCAATTTATTGTGCGTGCGATGCTATTAGCACATGTTATTCCTTGTTACGGCTATCGAATTGAACAAAAACCGTTACTTGGTGAATTATTAGTAGAAAAAGCGCTCACACTTGGCGTACCGAAAGGCCCTTTACTTGGCAAGCTAAAGCAAGGAGAGAATATAGTGCTAGCAAGTGGAGAAACAGTTTATAGCATGGATGTTACTTCACCAGCAAAGGAAGGCTTTATTGTCACAATTTTAGGGGATACAAAGCTTTGTGACAATGCGATTCACCTAGCAGAAGGGGCGGATATTGTCGTGCATGAAGCTACATTCGATGCTGAAACGAAGCATTTAGCCGCGAACTATGGACACGCAACGAATGTCGAGGCGGCAACAGTTGCTAAAAAAGCTAAGGCTAAAAATTTAATCTTAAACCATATTAGTGCTCGCTTTTTGCCAAATGATTTGGCAAAGTTGCTACAACAAGCCCGTGAAGTATTTCCTACAACGTATATGGCGAATGATGGCACCCAAATCGAATTGAAAAACAAGGAATTAGTATAATATAAGAAAAGGGCGTGGAATAGATGAACCAACCAAAAATGAATCCAGCAGTGTTACGTCTGCTTGTCATTTTTCCAAATGTTTTAAGCTACATATTGTTATTTGGTATTGTCGTTTTTATTGCGACGAATTTTACTGCATTGCGTGAGACAGGTGCGTTAATGACGTGGGTTACTATTGGCTGTGTGCTTGCACCAATGGCAGGCTATACGACATATTCAATCGTTAAACGAATTCGTGCGGGCGTTTTATAATGCTGTGAAAGAGTCTGTCTGTTAAGTCGTTTTGAAACGGCTCTTTGCGCTCATGGAACAGAAGCACAAATTTTTGGCAAATAGTGAATGCAGAAGTAGGGCTGTTCGAAAAATATCTTTTTGAACAGCCCCTTCTTTATTTCAATCACTCAGCCTTTGGATAATCCTCTTGTTTCCAAACATGTGTAGCACGAAGTTGCTCATCTGTCAGCATGAAGTAAACCTTGCTTACCTGATTGTCAAATTCTGCACCACGATCGTTAGATGTGGCGTCAACATGCCGCCATTTGCCATCAATCTTCACTAAATTCCACATATGCCTTGTATCATTTGCAATAGCGCTTTTCAGCTCACCGTAAACTAGTTTTGCTTCAAGCCCCGCTTCAACTAATAACATATGCATGGCGGATGCATAGGCTTGACAAACGCCACTACCATAGAGGAAAAAGCCTGCTGGTGAGTGGTCTGTTACAAGCTCGTCATACTCAAAATTATAATCCATGCCTTCAATAATCGCACGATGAATCGCTTCTAATTTCTCTCGTTCCGACATACCTTCAAGTTGTAAAGAGGCGAGTAGAGCATCTCGCTTCGGTAAAATGCTTGCCATTTCAATTTTATTCGTTGTAAAGCGTGAAAATAAGTCAAGGAATATACCTTGCTCTATCGGAATGACCGCAAATTCATAGTAAAATAATGTGCCGCCAATCATATCATGATTAATTTTCAATTGTTGAAGAAGCCTTTCTACATCCTCAGGTGAAAGGTTTTGCCCCTTATAAATCAGCCCGATATTTTGATCAAATTGAGTGAGTTGTGCAGCTAAAACCTTTTCTAACTCCTCAGGAGAAGTCGCAGTGAAAAGTTCACCATACACTTTGCGCACGAAATGTTTATCCTGCAAAAGCTCATCCAATGATGGCTCATCAGCAATAACTTCATCCGTAATTGTAGCTTCTTCTTCTATCTTTGTTGTGGAGGTACAGCCTACAAGCATGAACAACACCACAAATAGCCAGCTTTTTCTCACCATCCACGTTTATAAACTGCTACAGTTGGCTCTAATGTAACATCTAGCTGCTGGGCTGCACGATACGGGAAGTATGGGTCACGCAATAGTTCGCGTCCAATAAAAATTAAATCAGCACTTCCATCCTGCACGACTTGCTCAGCCTCTTGTCCCGTTGTAATCAGGCCAACCGCCCCAACCGCAACATTCGCACCAATTTTAATCGTTTTAGCAAAAGGCACTTGATAAAGTGGATATGCTGAAATTGTCGCAGGTACAACAGCACCAGATGAAACATCAATTAAATTGACATTTTGTGTAACCATCCAGCGTGCAAATTGAATGAAATCTTCTGGCACTAGACCGCCTTCTGTATATTCATTTGCTGATACACGTACAAATAATGGTCCATCCCATTTTACACGAATGGCATCGATAATATTGCGCAGTAGACGGTAGCGGTTTTCAGCATTACCACCATATTCGTCTGTTCTTTTATTTGTCAATGGTGATAAAAACGTATTAACTAAATAGCCGTGTGCCGCATGAATTTCTAAAATATCAAAGCCAGCCTGCTGCGCACGAATAGCTGCATCAGCAAAAGCCTGAACAACCGCTTCGATATCTGCCAACGTCATTTCTTCTGGTGTGCGATAATTTTCATTGAAGGCAAGTGCTGAAGGTGCTACAATACGTCCGTCGACCGTCGATTTGCGGCCAGCATGTGCAAGCTGAACTCCTGCCTTTGCGCCATATGCGTGTACCTGTTCAACAATTTTTTTCTGACCTTCAATATGATAATCATCCCAAATCCCCAAATCATTAGATGAAATGCGCCCTTCAGGTAAAACGGCTGTGGCTTCGGTAATAATTAAGCCAACGCCCCCAACTGCGCGTGAACCGTAATGTGTTAAATGAAATGGTTGTACCTCGCCATCGCTATTCGCTTCGTACGTACACATAGGTGCCATCACGATGCGATTTCTCAAAGTTACGTCTTGCACTGTATAACTTTCAAAAAGTTTTACCACAAAAATACCTCCTAAATCCCTTGAGCTAACTCTCTAGAGCGAGCTTCTGCACTTTTCACACAAGCGGCTATTGCAGCTGTCACCTCATGCTGTTCAAGTGCGCGTAGGCCCGCCTCTGTTGTGCCACCAGGGCTTGTTACTTTATGTCGAAGCACTGCTGGCTCCTCATTACCAGTTTGCAACATTGCGGCAGAGCCTGCAAGTGTTTGCACCATTAATGAACGTACCACATCCTGTTGTAAGCCAACCTCAGCAGCTACCTTTTCAAAAGCTTCAAGTAAATAGTAGATGTAAGCAGGGCCGCTACCTGAAAAGGCTGTTACTGCGTGCAACTGATCTTCCTCGACCTCAACAACTGTGCCGATTGCCTGAAGCATCGTCAAGCAAGTAGTACGCAACTGTTCATCGACAAGCTCATTAAAAGCGATGCCACTCGCTGACATGCCAATCGTGGCAGAGGTATTAGGCATTGTACGTGCGATAGGGCGGTCTCCTAAAAAGTTTCGAATCGTTTCAATCGCAATACCTGCCAACACTGAAATGACAGCCGTCTGTTTGTTTAAAAATGGGGCAATCGCAAGCATCGCTTCTTTTGCATCTTTTGGCTTCATTGCAAGTACGATACAATCCATCTCACTTAGCATCTCTCTATTCGGCAAAATTTGCACACCATATGCCTGCTGTAGTATTTCTAGACGTTCTTGATCGGATTTATTGGTAATAAATAAATGCTCTTTTGCCACGCAATTTTTATCAATCCAGCCTTTAATAATGGCTTCAGCCATAGAACCTGCACCAATAAATACGATTTTTTTCATCATAATCTCCTCCTTGATAATTTGCTGAATCAAAATAAAAAGCGTTTTCGTCCTTAAAAATTAAGGACGAAAACGCTATCGTTTCCGCGGTACCACCTTAGTTCACATTAGAAATGTGCGACTTCTCCCTTTTAACGTAAAGGCAAACGGTTATGTTTTGCATAACGAGCTCGAAAGTAGGTTCAATAAATAAAGCGGGGATGCTACTTGCACCAGATGTAGCACTCTCTTAACACCATTCATTTATTTACTTGGCTTTGTCAACGCTGTAATATTTAGAATACTCAAATTATATGAAGGTCTAATGGGAATGTCAACCTTTTAACGTGACGAATCACTCAAAAGGATGTAAAATGTAATGAATAGCTATTCATTTTTGGAGGAATTATTAATGAACATACATAAAATTGTACTACCAACACCGTATGCAATTGGCGATGTTAATGCATTTTTAGTGAAGGGGGATGCATTAACGCTATTTGACGCAGGACCTAAAACAAAGCCAGCCTATGAAGCGTTGGCACGTGGAATCCATGAGCAGGGCTATAGCATGGATGATATTGAGCAAGTTGTATTAACGCATCATCACCCAGACCATGCGGGGTGGGTAGATGCTTTTCCAAAGGCGGATGTGTTAGGTCATCGTTATGTTGATTATTGGATGCGACAATCAGCTGATTTTTTACATTATCGAGAGACATTTTATCGGGAGCAGCTTGAGCAGGAGAATGTTCCCCAAGAGGATATTGACCGTATACTTGATGCAAGAGAGGAACTAGAGCTATTCGGTACTCGTCCGCTAACTCGATTTTTAAAAGATGGAGATGAAGTACCCGGGCATCCAGGCTTGGTTGCCTATGAAACATTGGGGCATGCACAAAGCCATTTCATTTTTGTCGAAGAGCATACAGGGGAGGCAATTGGTGGAGATTTGCTACTTGAAAAAGTATCAAGCAATCCATTAGTAGAGCCCCCAGTTGACCTAAAAGGGGAGAGACCAAAATCACTGCTACAATATAATGCATCATTAAAGAGATTGCAGAAAATGGATATTTCAAAGCTTTATACGGGACATGGCGACGCTGTCACAGCGATTAAACCGCTTGTGGCAGAGCGTCTTACAAGGCAGCATGACCGTGCAATGCATGTTTTACAGCTAATGGCGCAGCATAACAATGTCTATGATTTGACGAAGGCACTATTTGGAAAAACATATGTTAAACAACCTGGTTTAACTTTATCCGAAACATTAGGGCAACTTGATTATTTAGTCGCAGAAGGCTATGCGCGCAGTGAAATGCAAAATGGGGTTGAGATTTATATGCCTGCGTAAAGAGGGGCTTATGATATATATGAAAAAGGGGATTTTTGCTTCTTCTCTTTCATTTTGGAGAAACACCGATAAACCCTGTGTTTCTAGCATTTTAAAAGAAAGCTCTCTATTTTTAGAGGAGCAAACATTTTGCCGAAACACCATCATCAGCGTCCAAAATGCCGGCTATGCACGGCTTTTTGGACGCCCTCTTTTTTAGTGAATTAAACAGCCATTGCAGGGCCGAAGAATTCGTAATTTACGTTTTCCTCTGGCACATTTAAGTCACGTAAAATGCTGATAACATGCGACATAAATGGTGCTGGTCCACATAGATATACTTTGCTATCGTCTTTTAATAATTTTGCAAGTTGCTCTTTTGTGATAAAGCCCTCTGAATCAGAGTAAAGTGCTTTGTAAGTTCCGCCGATTTCTTCTACTTTTGCAGAAATCGTTTCTGTGAATGCAGCTACCTCTTTATTACGTGCACATTGTAGGAATGTTACATCGCGTTCTTCAATTGTTTGTAGCATGCTGTTAAGCGGAGTTACACCGATACCGCCACTTACAAATAATACTGGTGCTTCGCTATTATCTAATGTGAATACGCCGGCTGGTGCACTTACATCAATCTCTGTGCCTTGCTCATAACCTGTGTGTAAATAGTTTGATACAATTCCTTTTGGATCGTTTTCATGCTTTACAGAAATGCGATACTCATTTTGATTATTTGCTTCAGAAACAGTATATTGACGGTTCATTAAATATTTTTGACCAGGAATTGACATGCGAACTGTAATATATTGACCCGCTTTATATGCTGGTAATGGCTGCCCATCAACTGGTGCTAAATAGAAAGAAGTTACTAAATCGCTTTCCTTTTCTGTGCGTACAATTTTAAATGGTTTAAATAAACGCCAGCCACCATTTTCTTCTGCTTCTTTAAATAAATCCTCTTCCACTTGGATGAAAATATCCGCGATAACGCCGTAAGCTTGAGCCCATGCATTAATAATTTCATCTGTTGCTGCGTCACCTAATACTTCTTTGATTGCCTCTAATAAATGTTTACCAACGATTGGATAATGCTCTGGTAAAACACCTAGACTTCGGTGCTTATGAGCAATTTGAATCACTGTTGGTACAATTGCTTGTAAATTATCGATATGCATTGCTGCTGCCAACACAGTATTTGCTAAGGCTGTTTGTTGACGACCTTGTTCTTGATTTGAATGGTTGAAAATATTTAGTAGCTCTGGATTTGCTGCGAACATATTTTTGTAGAACGTTTTCGTAATTGTCACACCGTATTCTTGAAGTGCTGGAACCGTTGCTTTAATCGTATCAATTGTTTGTTGTTGTAACATATAAGTCACGTCCTTTTCTTGTTATAAGCTCAATATAAAGGCTAATAACCTCTAAAGCAATATATAAAATACATGTTTAACAAAACAGACACAAATGTAGTATTTAAAATACATCTTTTAGACACAATGTATTTCACAAGCAAACAATGCGCCTGAATGATATACTAATGATGAAGAAAGTTGGTGAAAAAGTGCGCTTAACCGTATATACAGATTATTCGTTACGTGTGCTTATTTATTTAGGTGTACGTGGACAAGACCATTTAGCGACGATACAAGAAATTGCAGATGCTTATCAAATTTCCAAAAACCATTTAATGAAAGTAACATACGATCTTGGGCAGCACGGCTTTATCGAAACAATTCGTGGACGGGGTGGCGGAATTCGTTTGGCAATGGCGCCAGAGGAAATTAATATCGGCACAGTAATAAGAAAAACAGAGGAAGATTTCCATCTTGTCGAATGTTTCAGCTCAGAAAACAATTTATGTAAGATTTCAGCCGAATGCCAATTGAAAAATGCGCTAAATGAAGCATTGAAGGCATACTTAGCTGTATTAGACCAATATCATATTGCAGATTTTATACATTCTAAAGAAGCAATGCTGAAACTGCTTGGCATTGAGGGGACCGTCTGAAAATTCATTTTGAGACGGTCTCTTTGCGACTTAGGCAGGAGTAAATATCTGAATAATAAAACCTTTTCAGACGGTCATTTTACAATAGAGAGGATAAAATATGCGCAAAAAAACAATTTTAATCACTGGTGCAACGAGCGGTCTCGGCTTGCAAATGACCAAGCTTTGCCTGACAAAAGGCTATGAGGTATACGCAACGGGGCGCAGCGAAATCGCATTGAATACATTAAGCAACTTAGGTGCGAAAGCTGTGCAGGCTGATTTACGTAGCCTTGCACAAATCGATACATTAATAGAGCAGTTACCTCCTATTGATGTTGCAATCATTAATGCAGGTGTTGGTATATTTGAAAATGCGACTGCATTAACAGATGAGCAAATTGAGATAATGCTTGATGTCAATGTCAAAGCCCCCATTTTTCTCGCAAAACGGCTTGCGCTAAAAATGAAGGAGCAGGGCTCAGGGCATTTCCTATTTATTAGCTCACAGGCAGGAAAGGTAGCGACGAGAAAGGCTAGCGTCTATGCCGCGACAAAACATGCCATAACAGGCTTTATCGATGGCTTTCGTCAAGAGGTGGCACCATATCATATTAAAGTAACAGGAATATTCCCCGGTCCAATTGATACGCCATTTTTGCAAAAGGCAGATGCAACGGGCTCCTACCGCAAGTCCATCGCCAGCATCTTGCTAACACCTGAAGAAGTAGCGATTGCCACTGTGAAAGCAATTGAGCGACCTGTACGCTCCATTGATTTACCGCGTATTATGGGTTTCACAAGTAAGTTATATGTAATAGCGCCTGCACTCGTAGAAAAGCTCGGAAGTCGTTTCTTTAATAAAAAATAAAATTTATAAAAATACACTTGTTTTTATATTTATCACGTGTTAATATTCATGTATAAACTTTTATATAAATGCATAAAAATACGAGCAAATTATCGGGGGCAATAAATTATGGCAAATAAAAAAGTAGTTTTAGCGTATTCAGGTGGCCTAGATACATCAGTAGCTATTCCATGGTTAAAGGAGCAGGGCTGGGATGTTATCGCAGTTTGTCTTGATGTCGGCGAAGGCAAAGACCTAGAATTTATTAAGAATAAAGCATTGCAAGTTGGTGCGGTTGAATCATATATGGTAGATGCAAAGGATGAGTTTGCAGAGGAATATGCACTTATTTCATTACAGGCACATACTTGGTACGAGCAAAAATATCCATTAGTATCTGCTTTATCACGCCCATTAATTTCGAAAAAGCTAGTAGAAATTGCCAACCAAACAGGCGCAGATGCAGTAGCACATGGCTGTACAGGGAAGGGCAATGACCAAGTGCGTTTCGAGGTTTCTATTAAAGCATTAAATCCTGATTTACAAGTTCTTGCACCTGTGCGTGAATGGGGCTGGAGCCGTGATGAGGAAATCGAATACGCAATGAAGCATAATGTGCCGATTCCTGCGACACTTGATTCACCATTTTCAATTGACCAAAACTTATGGGGACGTGCGAATGAAGCAGGGGTAATGGAAGACCCGTGGGTAGCGCCACCAGAAGAAGCATATGGCTTAACAAAGGCAATCGAAAACACACCGGATACAGCAGAAGTTGTTGAAATTGAATTTGTTGCTGGTAAGCCTATTGCATTAAATGGTGAAGAAATGAAGCTTGCGGATTTAATTCAAGCATTAAATGCAATTGCTGGTGAGCACGGTGTTGGCCGAATCGACCACGTAGAAAACCGCCTAGTTGGTATTAAATCACGTGAAGTATATGAAATTCCAGGTGCAAAAGTGCTATTAACTGCACATAAAGAGCTTGAAGACTTAACATTAGTAAAAGAAATGGCACACTTCAAGCCAGTTATTGAGAAAAAACTATCAGAACTTATTTATGATGGACTGTGGTTCTCTCCACTCCGTCCAGCATTAGAAGCATTCCTAAAAGAAACACAGCAATATGTAAACGGTACAGTGCGCGTCAAATTATTTAAAGGGCATGCGATTGTTGAAGGACGTAAATCGCCAAACTCTTTATACAATGAAAAGCTTGCAACATACTCAAAAGAGGATATGTTCAACCATGCTTCAGCTGTCGGCTTTATCGAACTATGGGGACTACCAACTGTTGTAGCAGCAGATGTACTGAAAAAATAATGGCGCAAGGAGCCGATTGAAAAGTCAATTTGAGACGTGCTCCATTTGATTTTTAGTGAGTATTTAATACAGAAGCTAGCGCTGTCCGAAAAGGTACTCCTTTTTGGACAGCCACTTCTATTTTTCGATTGAGGTGTTTTGATTATGACAAAATTATGGGGTGGGCGCTTTCAAAAGTCCGCAGAGGCATGGGTGGATGAGTTTGGTGCGTCAATTGGCTTTGACCAACAGTTAGTAATGGAAGATATAGAAGGTAGTAAAGCACATGTAACAATGCTAGGTATTCAAGGCATTTTACCGCAAGCAGATGTCGCGCTTATTTTAGACGGCTTACAGCAGCTACTAGTAAAAGCAGAGGCGGGCGAGCTACAATTCACGGTGGCAAATGAGGATATTCATCTAAACTTAGAAAAAATGCTGATCGATTTAATCGGCCCTGTTGGTGGCAAGTTACATACAGGGCGCTCACGTAACGACCAAGTTGCAACAGATATGCATTTGTTTTTGAAGAAGCGCGTTGCTGAAGTCATTGGTTTAATTGAGAATTTCCAAAAAACGCTATTACAGCAGGCGGAGCAGCATGTTGAAACAATTGCACCGGGCTATACCCATTTACAGCGTGCGCAGCCAATTTCCTTTGCCCATCATTTAATGGCCTATTTTTGGATGTTAGAGCGTGACAAACAGCGCTATACGGAATCATTAAAGCGCATTGATATTTCACCACTTGGTGCAGGCGCGATGGCAGGCACAACCTTCCCAATTGATCGCCTCAAATCAGCGGAGCTGCTTGGCTTTGCAGATGTATACGCTAACTCAATGGACGCGGTAAGTGACCGTGATTTCATCGTAGAATTTCTAGCAAATTCATCGCTGTTAATGGCACATTTATCTCGTTTCGCAGAGGAAATCATTCTTTGGTCAACGGATGAATTTAAGTTTATCGAGCTAGACGACGCCTTTTCAACAGGCTCATCGATTATGCCACAAAAGAAAAACCCTGATATGGCGGAGCTTATTCGTGGAAAATCAGGCCGCGTTTACGGCAATTTAATGGGACTACTAACAGTATTGAAGGGCACACCACTAACATACAACAAGGATATGCAAGAGGACAAAGAAGGTATGTTCGACACAGTGCATACAGTTTTAGGCGCATTGAAAATTTTCGAGGGCATGGTGGCCACAATGTCTGTCAACACAGAACGTCTGCACAGCGCGGTGCATAGCGACTTCTCAAACGCCACGGAGCTGGCTGATTATTTAGCTGCTAAAGGCATGCCATTCCGCGAAGCGCATGAAGTAACAGGCAAGCTTGTCTTCACATGTATTCAGCGTGGTATTTATTTGCTCGACTTGCCACTAGCAGATATGCAGGAGGAAAGCACTTTAATTGAAGAAGACATTTATGCAGTGCTTGCACCAGAGGCAGCAGTGCGCCGCCGCAACTCACTCGGTGGCACAGGCTTCGAGCAAGTGAAAATACAATTAGAAAAAGCAAGGCTATGTTTAGCATAAGAATGGCTCACCTCGGTGAGCTTTTTTATGTCGTATGAGCGAATTTATGAAATTTACGAGCGAATTGAGTTGTTTTATGAGCGAATTTACATGTTTTACGAGCGAATTTATCTATCATATGAGCGAATCATGACCTTTGCACTGTGTCATAGTAAGAATCTGCTCAGGAATTTCATAGTAACTAGATTTTCCATCCCCTATAATTGGGAAAAAACGCAATAACCGCTTTGCCGCATGTCTAGAAGGAATGTCGCATAACTGACAAAACTGCTGATTTGTGATTTTCGTATCCATTAGCAAACGAAAATCATTTAAGGCTTGGAAATGGGCGTACTTATCCTGCATATTGCAGCGCAAACAAATAAATTTGCCATGCACAAAGCGCATTTTAGCAGAACATCTTTTACAAAACACACCTTGCTTTAGTTGAGCTAATGTGAAAGTAAGCGGCTCTTTTTTAGAGCAATGTAAAGCCAAAAGCTGCGCATAAACTTCATCTAAATCAAGCAATGGCTCATTGTACTGTATAAGTTTTTTCTCAATAAAGCTATGCACATAATCAGCATGAAAAATAGGAATGGGAGCAGGTTTGCTCGAAATGATAGCGCGACGATTGGCAATAATGACAGCGCCGTTAATCGGAATAGTGGGGAATAAAGAAGAGAGCACGCGCATATGACGAGTGAGCTGTTCTATAGGGTTTGGAAAGCGCTCAATGATACCGTCGTTACGTGTTCGCAGTAGCTGAGAAGCGACCATGTCGAAATGTAACTGACCTACCATATTTTTTACTTCAAAGCATAGAATCAACGAGGGGAAAATCACTAAAAAATCTATTTCATGGCGATGCTGCACCGCGCTATAGAAAGATAAATTACGAATGGTTCGGTGCGGCGTAGTAAGCTCCTGTAAAAAGAACTGCACCTCATCCTCCCCGATAGCACCAGCTCGGGCCATTGCAAGCTGCTCTGCCAAATATAAATAATCAGGATGCTTCTCATCCAATCTCCTAGCTATTGCTTCAAGTTGTTGCAGCCTCAAATCAAATCACCTCCATTAAAAAATTATAATACAAAATGCTATTTATTTCTTTTATTATTTTAACATTTCCTTTATATTCACTTACAGGCATTCAAAATTAATTTCTCCCATTGAAATACAATGTAATCTAGGCTAATATGACCTTGTACATTAATTTATTAATGAAAACCAATGATAAATATTAATTTTACCTTGTTTTTCACCGTCTCTCTCTTTATAGGGAGAGTGGATTGAAATTTCATGGTCGGCTAAAATATCCGCCTTTTAGAATCCTCTTTATCAGAAATAAATCACTTTGAATAAAGCCAGTCAATTAAACTATAGCAATTAATCCAATATTAACTATTCGTATATATTTCAAAATCAAATATTTAAGCTAAAACCCGAAAAACCTTCACATTTATAGAGTTTTTCGGGCTTTTTATGTAGTTTTTGTTGGGATGGAACCTAATATCGAATAGCAGAGTCTTATACTATAAAATTTTGTATTTCGATATATTTTTATCGATAAACGATAAATGAGGTGTTTATTATGAAAAGACAGACGACTTTCTTGAAAGCAACTTTACTTGTTTTAGCATTGCCTGTGCTAGGACTTTCTGTTATTGGTTTCCCGATGCTTTTAATGAATATTACGAAAAATGACTGGCAGCTTGCATGGGTAATGTATGGCATTGTGGCACTTCTCTATGGAACAGCTGTTGCCTATTTTTTAGCACTTTATCAAGCATTGAAGCTATTAAACTACATTAACCACAATGTTGCGTTTTCCTCTGCATCTGTGACAGCATTGAAAAAAATCAAATGGAACGCCTTTACAATTACCTTCCTATACGTAATAAGTATGCCATTACTTTATATGATTGCCGAATACGACGACGCACCTGGTATTATCATAATTGGTGTAGTACTTGGTGGAGCAGCATTTGTTGTTGGTGTTTTCGCAACGCTACTTCAACATCTATTAACAAGCGCCATTGATATGAAAACAGAAAATGATTTAACGGTTTGAGGTGAAGAAAGTTGGCAATTATTATTGAACTTGATGTTATGTTAGCTAAAAGAAAAATGACCGTCACGGAGCTATCAGAAAAAGTAGGCATTACGATGGCGAATCTTTCTATTTTAAAGACAGGTAAGGCGAAAGCCATTCGCTTTTCAACATTAGAAGCGATTTGCAAAGCATTGGATTGTCAGCCCGGTGATATTTTACTTTATGAAGAGGACAATGATAATGAAGCATAAATTACAACAGCTATTTTATTTTGGACGAGAGCAAGCATTATCCTGCCTTTTTCCAGTCGTTATTTTCGCTTCACTTGCATTAACTAAGTTTATTCCATTACCAATTTTAGCGAGGTACGACTGGCTACTCCTCATCTGCCTCGCAATGCAATGGTGGATGCTGCGCGCTGGACTCGAAACAAAAGATGAGCTTAAAGTTATCACATTATTTCATTTCATCGGGCTTGCACTCGAAATTTTTAAAGTACATATGGGCTCTTGGGCATATCCAGAACAAGGCTTTTTTAAAATTTTCGGCGTGCCACTCTATAGCGGTTTTATGTATGCGAGTGTTGCTAGTTATTTATGTCAAGCGTGGCGGCGCCTACATATAGAACTCATTTATTGGCCGTCGTTTTTCGCAGTTGTACCACTTGCTAGCGCTATTTATTTGAATTTTTTCTGGCATCATTTTTGGATTGATATACGTTGGTGGCTAGGACTTTTAGTGATTATTGTATTTTGGCGCTCATCTGTAAACTATAAAATCAACGGCGTTAACTACCGTATGCCAATCGTGTTATCCTTTGCGCTCATTGGCTTCTTTATCTGGATTGCTGAAAACATCGCTACTTTTTTCGGGGCATGGCAATATCCAAACCAAACACATGCTTGGAGTATTGTTCATTTAGGAAAAATAAGTTCTTGGTTGCTCTTAGTTATTATAAGCTTTTTGATTGTGGCAGAGTTGAAGCGAGTGAAGGAAGATAACAATTAATAAAAACTACCGGCAGTATTTCAATATGTGAACCAACTTAATGAGATAACATAAAACATTTAAAATAAGTATGTAAGTTCAAATGTTAGTTTAGATACTTACGTTGATTATGCTTTTATCAACTCACATTGATATTAATCAAGGATTGGATGCTAAGAAAAACTTTCACTGGGGAAGAAACTTAATTCTATAGCATAATCACAAGTGCGAATGTGAAGCGAACATGATTTTCCTGAGGGATTCGCACCTTTATTTTCTTAAAATCATCCCCCAACATAGTAATTTCATAGTATAATATTACCTATATGAAAGTCTTTGTAGTGAAAATAATTTATATTTAATAATTATTCATTAATTTTCGCAGTCTCTTTCTGTATTGAAAGAGTGGATTGAAATACCGTACCTTACGCAATGTAGGATTAGACGTAAGTCTCTTTCTGTATTGAAAGAGTGGATTGAAATCCTCGTACTGCACAGGAGCAACAATATTTAACGTCTCTTTCTGTATTGAAAGAGTGGATTGAAATAACGCTTTTCTTGCGTATCTGAGGCATGGTGACCGTCTCTTTCTGTATTGAAAGAGTGGATTGAAATTCAAATGGTACAGCAGATTCGCCAAAAACAACGGTCTCTTTCTGTATTGAAAGAGTGGATTGAAATATTCGTCACTCCGTTTTGAGTTACGATGATTTTGTCTCTTTCTGTATTGAAAGAGTGGATTGAAATAATAACCGTTATCTCGGTAAAGTACCGAATGACCGTCTCTTTCTGTATTGAAAGAGTGGATTGAAATTTTCTGAATCCCCTTATAACGCTGATATAAAGCCGTCTCTTTCTGTATTGAAAGAGTGGATTGAAATCCGGACAAGCCGGTCATCATCGCCGGCGACGACGGTCTCTTTCTGTATTGAAAGAGTGGATTGAAATTATAAGGTGCATTTTCGGATATAAAGTTATTTTGTCTCTTTCTGTATTGAAAGAGTGGATTGAAATAAATCGAGACAAGGTAAGAATAGACCTATTACGTCTCTTTCTGTATTGAAAGAGTGGATTGAAATCTCCAGTGCTATTCGCTCATTAACAACCTTTTGTCTCTTTCTGTATTGAAAGAGTGGATTGAAATATTCATGCCCACGTCTCGCCCCTTAGCAAAAAGTCTCTTTCTGTATTGAAAGAGTGGATTGAAATTTCCACAACCATAACAGTATTGGACCATCAAAACGTCTCTTTCTGTATTGAAAGAGTGGATTGAAATTTCCACAACCATAACAGTATTGGACCATCAAAACGTCTCTTTCTGTATTGAAAGAGTGGATTGAAATCCAGCTAAAGCGTAAAGAGTTGCACTTCTTTGATGTCTCTTTCTGTATTGAAAGAGTGGATTGAAATAATCATACAAATCGTGAAGCGTTATCTGGCGCAGGTCTCTTTCTGTATTGAAAGAGTGGATTGAAATGCTAATCTCTTGGCTAGGCGCAAGGAGTTTTCTGTCTCTTTCTGTATTGAAAGAGTGGATTGAAATAAGAGTCTTAACTAAGAAAAATTCAACAATTGTCGTCTCTTTCTGTATTGAAAGAGTGGATTGAAATTCCAATATCATAACCTCCTATATATTGCATCGATGGGGTCTCTTTCTGTATTGAAAGAGTGGATTGAAATGATAATCCCTGCGATTCCGTTCATACGGTCCTGGTCTCTTTCTGTATTGAAAGAGTGGATTGAAATCATTATATTTGGCAGTATGTATCAGCATTGTCGTGTCTCTTTCTGTATTGAAAGAGTGGATTGAAATTCTAAGTCTTGCATTGTCCAATACTCGCCGCTTGTCTCTCTCTATATTGAAAGAGTGGATTGAAATTCAACGGCGTGAATCTAGTAATCTGTTGGCTGAAGTCTCTCTGTAAAGAGAGTGTGAATTGAAATGCCGTCTGCTTGTGACTGGGACGGCTTTTTAGTTTCTCTGTATTGAAATTCTATATAGCCTCTACTATAGATCAAACAAACTTGGTCTTCTTCTTGCACAGAGAAGGTAAAATAACCAAGCTCAGCTTCTTTTTCTTATTTCCTCCATACTTTTATGTAACTTTTTAGGAAGGTGTACGTCTAAGTTAGAAAGGAGGGCTGATAATGAAGTGGTTAGTATTTGTGGTGGCTTGTAGTTGTGTGCTTGTGGGATGTGCGGCGCAGCAAGGGGTCATTTCGAATAGTGGGTATGACTTTTTTGCGGAGGATGTTGTTTCAAAGACGCGAAATGGTATTGATAATATTGAGCGTTTTTATGCATTTTTTGCAAATGTGCAGAGCGGAGAGTATGACCAAGTGAGAATTGTTGAGCATACTATCGAGGGTGACCCGATTTATGTGGATGTTCGGCACAGCAATGATGAAATCAATGTGAAAATTGATTATTCAGAGGATACATATGGCAATGGGGAAGTTATCAAAGCGACTTGTAATCAGCTCAACGCGATTGAGGTGGGCAGTCGGACGGATTATTATGTAAGTGATTGCTCGGATGATGAGCAGTATATTATTTTTTCAGATTATTAAATGCGATTAGAACAAATAAGTAAAGCCTAAACAGGAGCGCCCCAAAAGCAATGCATACTTTTAGGGCGTTTTTTGTGGTGTTTCATCAAAGAAATCACTAGATAAAATAAAAAATAGTTACTTTAGAAATGGTGTAACAACAGGCTCTAGTGGCCTTCCTTTGAATTTGAAATAAGAAAGAAGCGAATTTTTCGCCATCCCGAGGAGAAGCTTGATTTTTATAATAAGTAAATTAGTTAGCTGCTAATCTTGTTTTTAAATCCTCAATAAATCCATGTGCGTCGTCAACTTTGATTGCAATTTGATGGTAATGCTTTTCGAAGCCAAATGGTAGAACGACAGAAACAGGGTTTTTGCAATATATTATGACACTCGGTTTTACAGCTTCAAAATCCTTGGCGATAAATTGTGCCATATCCTTCGGCAGTTTTTCTTCAAATTGACTAGCATCCGTAACAATTTCTGTAATTTGCGTTAACGGTATTGCGGCACGTTTCATAATGCCGAGCGATAAATAAAGCGTATCGTTGCGAATTATTGTTGGATTTAAGCGTACAGCCTGTAAGTCTGCAAGGAGGAATAGCACCGAGTACACATTGAAAATAAGTAAAATAAACGACAATACAGGATATTTACTATGTAGCCACCAATGGATGCCTAATGTTTCAAGGATGATAGCATGAATCATCATTGCTTGGAAGGCGATATAGCTTGTTTTTTTATGCAATGTATAGCCGTTCGTTATTTTTTTACGCCAGCTAAATAATGCATAGTAAAACATAAGTAGCTCTGAGCATAGCACGTGAATTAGTGGATGACGCTTCACATGCTGGTCAACTGCTTGTGGAAAAGAAAATATTAATGGTGCGTTGCTCAAACATGTCGATTGCATAATTTTCGGCAAATAAATAATAAATGAGCTAATGAGCAAGAGCTCAATTGCTATTATGATGAGCTCTGCGCCAATACCGAGCCATGTAATACTTGAAAATGGTGCAAGAATCGCCTGTGGAATAATGAAGCGAGCGAGTACACAGCCGATAGCCATTAAAGCGATAAACAATTTCAGGCTATAATGCTTTTTGGCTAGAATGAAAATAAGCGGTGCAACAATGATTAAATCAATTAATGAGCCTATAACAACACTGTTTGGCTCAAGCATAACGATGGCATGCCCGAACGATGTACTATAGAGCGTAACATTACTCAATACAATTAATGCAAAAAATAGCCATAGCCAGTTTTGCTTTGTTTGCCAAAATGTCATATACAACAGCTCCTTAATGAACGTTATCACTATTATATTTCACTTATTTATTAATTGAAACGAGCAAATTTGCCAAAAATAGCACATATTCAGATATTTTTTGAAAATTAATTATGCTATAGTAATGGCAAGGTTTTTTTCATAGTAAATTCTAATGTTAAAAGGGTGAGAGAATGGCTTATTTTCCAGCGTTATTAAATATTGATTATAAAAAAGTCGTCATTGTTGGTGGAGGAAAGGTAGCAACACAAAAAGTACGGGCATTATTACCAACGAAAGCAATCATACATATTATTAGTCCAAATCTTACAGAGGAGCTACTGACGTATGCCCAAAATGGGTATGTGAGATGGCATGAAAAGATGTTTGAGGCAAATGATTTAGAAGATGCGGTGCTCATTTTTGCAGCGACGGATAATGAAAAGGTTAACAATGCTATTGAAGAGGCAACAGAGCAGTGGCAGCATTTGTCGCGAGCAGATGCGAAGGGACGAGTAGATTTTATTAATCCAGCCGTTATAAGACGCGGTGATTTGGTCTTAACAGTTTCTACTTCAGGTGCTAGCCCGGGTCTTACAAAAAAACTGAAGGTAGAATTGGAGCAGCAGTTTGATGATTCCTATGCACAGTATATCGAGTTTTTAAAGCATTGCCGAAAGCAAATTTTAAGCAATATCAAGGATGCTTCAGCAAAGCGTGATGCATTAAAGGAAACGCTGCGACCAGAAGTGTTGGAATGGCTAACAGCAGGAGATAAAGCGCGATGCGAGGCATTTTTACAAAGTTTATTAAACGATAAAAAGTAAAAGAGGCTGTCCAAAGCCGTGCATAGCCGGCATTTTGGACAGTAGCGATGATGTTTCACAAAATGTTGATTCATTTAAACAGAAAACGCCTCTTTTAAAAATGTGATGAACATTGATTTTAGCAGTGTACTCCTTCAGTAAAAGTGAGGCGATGAAAACATTTATTTCAATGCGGTGTAAAAATGGATTTTTCTGACAACCCATTTTACATCAGTTTACTGCGAATATCGCTTATAAGCGTTTAGCTAAATAATAATTGTAGGAAAAAATAACGGTTATAAACAAAATAATATAGGTGGTTGGCAATGTAATATAAGCGCGTAATATCTCTACATCAGTCATTTTCTTTGTCAGCTTCACCCATGTCATAAAGCATGGGGTAAAAATAATGGCAACAAATAGCGTCAAATAAGCCATTTGTGCAGCATTTCCGAAAAGTTGAATAAGCAATAACCCTGCAAAATGTAAAAAGATAACGATGCTAGCCATAATAAGAAATTTAGTAGGTAGTTGTTTAAAGGAAATCCAAAATCCGCCAAATAAAAGTGCGGCTACGAATAATGCAAATGCAAAAGGTCTCATAATTAATCGCTCCTTAATATGGAATCACAACGCCGATACGAACAGTATGTACGCTGTTTTGCTGTAAATAAGGTAAAAGCTCCTCTTGCTTACCGGTTAAAACAACACCAGCAATGAGCCAATCCTTAGGCGCTTCTTTCCCAATTATGCCGCGTACTACATCGACAGGGTATCCATCCCTATAATTCAACTGTGCGATATAAGCTTCAGCCGATTCAATAGGGTTATTAGTTATTGTTTTATGATGTAAAATCGGGAAGCCGTATGCGCGAGTATCATTGACCTCGCTTATATCCATTGGAAACATCGCATTGTCAGGTAATTTTTCCAGCTCTTTTTTGGCTTCTTCCATTTCATCATATAGGCCTTCATCAATTAACCAAGCCCATTGTGCTGTGGGAAACTGCTCCCACATATCCAGCAAAGATAGCTGCTCCTTAAAAGAAACTGCTACTTCAATATTATAATAGCCTGGTAAATCTGCGATATAGTCGAAATCATTTTTATCGGTTGGCTCTGTTGGCATATGGAATGCAATGGTGCGTTGGCCATGAGAATAAACCGGAGAACCATTTAAAGCAACGGCATTCCCTGTTTGTAGAGCTGTTTTGGCCCCTAAAATCGTATAAAAATAATCGCGAGAGTCCCAATTAATAATATGCGGTCCAACTTGTTTATAAAGCTTTGATGATGTTTTAGTTGCCACTAGGAAATTATCATAGCTCACAGCATTTATATCAATGTTTGCCCCTTGAACATAAAGCTCTGTCGAAAGCTCATTTAACTGCGTATCAATTCGCTTGTTCATAAAATAAATACTTGCTACAAGCACTCCCCATAATAAAACAATAATTAGAACTGTAACGATAATTGAAATGAGTATTGTTTTTTTCAATGATTTACGCTTTGCTGTTTTCACAAGGCTTGAAAAATCAGCATCCCGTTCAAAAATTGATTTTTCCTCCATTGTATACCTCCTGTAATCGTAGTTTTAATTTGCTTTTTGCCCGCGCTAGCTGCGTTTTCACTGTTTTATCTGTTGTGTTAAACAGCGTAGCAATATCTTTTAATGAGAGGTCAGCACTATATTTTAGTAAAATAAGCTGTGCCTCCTTATCGGATAAGGTAGCGAGCTGGGCAATAATTTCTTGCTGAAGCTCCTGTCGTATTACAACGATTTCTGGTGTGCTATGCTCTAGTAAATCGTCTAGTTGAAATGAAATAATGTATTTTTGCTGTGATTTTGACTTTTTTATTAGGTCATAATATTTGTGAATCGCTACTTTATACAGCCAAGCACTTGCATCATTCGGGGAGATGCCATCAATATATTGAATAAATTGAATCGCTGTTTCTTGTACGATATCTTCTGCGTCCTCTTTCCTAGCTCCCATTGTCAGTAATGTTTTATAAATTGCGAGCAGCTTTTCCTGCAATTGTTTATTATATAACTCATCCATATCGCCCCTCCTGTCTGTATAACGATTGAATGCTGAAAAAGTAAACAAAAAAACAACTATCTAAAAAAGTTTAGATAGCTGCTTTTAATCCTTTACTTGAAAGGGTGACTCAGTACATATTAATCATAGCAAATAATGAAATAAAAAACAAACATTTGTTCTTTTGGGGCGTAGACAAAGTTTTTTGAACGATTTTCAATATCCAACAGTCTAATTAATAAGGAGGTGCTAGGAATGGATGAAGAAAGCTTGCTTCAGCTACTTGAAATACAGGAAGAGCGCTTTTATAAAATTAGCTACGCCTATTTACGCAATGAGCAGGATGCGCTTGATGCCTATCAGGAGCTTGTTTATCGCGCATTAAAGCATAGGTATAAAGTACAGCAGCCACAATACATGAAGACATGGCTTGTGCGTGTGCTAATTAATATTTGTCTAGACATGAAAAAGAAGCGGGGGGTCACAGTAGCATTAGAGCCTACTTTAGAGCCAATTGTATACGATGCACATTCGGTTGAGCTAGATGAATTACTAGCACAGCTTTCCCCAGTAGAGCAGGAGCTAATTTACTTGAAATATGTAGAAGATTTAAAAAATCAAGATATTGCCGCGCGTCAAAATATACCTGAAGGAACAGTAAAATCAAGAATACATACGACATTGAAAAAGCTACGTCATTTTTGGAAGGAGGAAAGAGGATGAGGAAGGAAAAGCGGCTATTTGAAAAGCTTGAGCAAATTGAAGTACCAAAAGATGCATTGAAGCAGGCAAGATTGCTTGCCATAAGCAGAAGGAAAAAGGAACGACAGCAACGAAAACGCATATTGCAGCTCGCATTTTCCGCAGCATTACTTTTCATTGCTCTGACAATTAGCATCCGACTTTCACCACAAATAGCCGAAGCAACAGCAAAAATACCATTGCTTGCTCCATTTGTTGAAATGATTACTTATGATAAGGGAATGCAGGATATTTTAGCGAATGATTACGCAGAGGAGATAGTTGTTGAAGATGAGCAGGGGGGCAAGAAATTTATAATAACGAGTGTAGTTGCAGATGAAACAGGTTTATTAATTGCATATCGCTTTGAAAATAATGAGCCAATTACTCATAATATTGTTTTTCAAGAAGTGAATTTAATGCAAAATGGGGAAGTACTACCTGCTGGTGTGACAATGCATTTTAGTGGCGCAGAGGATAAAAAGATGATGGAAAGTACACTAGATTTTGTTTTTGTAGAAAATACGAGGCTTCATAGCAATGATTTTGAGCTTGTTGTGCAATTAAATGACCCACAAAAGACAACGTTCAATTTGCCCTTTACTTTATCAAAGCAGCTAGCACTCAGTAAGCACTACGCTGTAAATAAATCGCTACTAATCGATAATCAAGAAATTTATATTAACAGTGTGCATATTTCGCCTTTACGTGCTGAAATTAGCTTCACAATACCTGAAACGAATTCAAAGCGCATTTTAGACTTTGAACTACGCTTAGTCGATGAGAGGGGAGAAGAATGGGGAACGATGAAAAATGGCACGACAGGACTTGGTTTAGTAAGCAGTGGTACTTTTACGCGTTTTATGCAAAGCAGCTATTTCCGCGAGCCAAAGTCGCTGACATTAATTATAGAAAATATTGAAGCCTTGGAGAAGGGCAAGGACTTTATCGAGGTTGATTTTCATAAAAAGCAAGTTTTATATGTGCCAGAGGAGCTAGACATAAAGCTAGAAATACTGACAGATACTTCCATTAATGCCGATTATCCATTAGCTAGAAAAGGGCAAGGTAAGCCTTTATTAACCTCTTTAATTGATGCAAATGGCAAGGAATGGTGGATAGTACAAAGCTCTTCTAGCATTGGAGATAGTGCGGAAAGTAAAAGCTCTTATATGTATGAAAAAGGTTTTGCTAATCCAGTTAAAATGTATATTCAAAACTATCCGCTGTTTCTAAATGGAAGTGGAGAAGTCGGGCTGCCAATAGGGAAATGAGATAGAAAGCATGTTTTCGAAATAAAATCGAAGGACACAATTTTTGGGAGGTCTGAAAAGCAATGCGTTCGCCACTCGCTTTTCAGACAATTTTTTTAAAAATTCATTATGCTTCAGGTGTAAATGTGCGGTTTGCTAATTCCGCATCTAGCATGAAAATTGCGTTAGAGTCGTTTTCAATGCGGCGTAGTTTCGCGATAAGTGTGTCGAAAGATGCTTCTTCTTCAACCTGCTCATCGATAAACCATTTTAAAAATGCCGTAGTTGCATGCTCGCGCTCATCTAAAGCGATATCCATTAAATTATAAATGCGACGCGTTACTTCCTTCTCATGTGCCAATGCCTTTTCAAACGAATCTAACACGGAAGAAAAATCATTATGTGGGTTTTCAAAGCCATCGATTGTTGCGCGGTAGCCCATGTCGCTTAAAAATGTGTAAAATTTCATCGCGTGGAAACGCTCTTCCTCTGCTTGTACTAAAAAGAAGTTAGCAAAGCCATCATACGCTTGGTCTGTGCAATAAGCAGCCATTGCTAAGTATGCGTGGGCCGAAAAAAATTCATAGTTCATTTGTTCATTTAAGGCTTTGTGTAGTTTTTCTGACAACATATTCGCTTCCTCCTCAATTAGGGGTTTTTAATTGATAATCGTTATCAATAAATATATTTTAGCCTTTTTTTAGTAATGAAGGCAAGCTTTTTCTACT